>CAZKNE010000076.1:0-8091 GCA_964554005.1 uncultured bacterium
CGGTCAGCCAAGATGTGCTTGGTGTTGGGCTCAAGGTGAAACTCTATTGAGACCGAGTCCTTGATGGAGAGTCTAAGAAGGCTGGCCATTTCCTCGATAAGGCTGTTTGGCTCAACAGTTTTCGATTCAGAGCGGGCTGGCCTCGCAAATGACAGGAGTTGGCTGGCCAGAAGAGCTCCGCTCTCCGCGCTGTTCTGGATACTCTGCACCTGCCTCCTGAGGATGCTATCGTTTGGAATCTCCATGTTGATCATCTGGGAGGCAAGAATGATCGTGGCCAACACGTTGTTGAAATCATGCACCACCCCGGCCGTGAGCTCCCCGATGCTCGCCATTTTCTGCGCCTGCACCAGCTGCTCTTCAATCAGATTGGCTGCGTGAACTGGAAGGGACTCCCGCATCCGCGCCACCTCGACGGCATTCCGCATACTATAGGGCAGAAGCCTCAAGGCTGCTGGGTCCTCCCTCTTCAGAAAGAAACCTGTCGCGCCGCCCTCGATGGCCCGAACGGCAAGCGCTGGCTCCGAAGTCATCGCGACGAGGGGGATGTGCGGTCGCCTGTCTTTGACCAGGGCAATCAGCTCGGCGCTGTTGGTGCTCAAGAGGTCGAGATCAAGCAGGACACAGTCAAACTTGGAGTCCCTGATCTGCGCTAGGCACTGCGCCTCAGTTTGGGCAGTCGCGACGTTTATGGTTTCAGATGCCTGTTTGACAGTTTGTATGATTGAATTCGCGAGCAGAGGGTCGGTCTCGACAATAAGAACAGTTTTGATCTCTTCGTCGAGAAATGGCTCCAACGTGGCCAGACCTTCGTGATCAGTTACTGTCATTCCCTTCCCAAATGGCATAGATAACCGTTACAGCCAAATCACGAAGATCCCGCTTCGTCTCAATGGCAACAACCTCACTGCTGATTCTATCGGAAAGAATGGGCGATATGATTAGCAAAACATTTGGCCCGCACTAGGGGGCACCAAAGGCCAGAGTGCGTAGGTGATATCCGGTGTCTTGAACCACACCAAAACAGCATTTGGGAACTTCTCAATTCAAGGCTTGACGTTTGAGCAAGATTGACCTATAACTCCCGAACAAATCTTAGGGATAGTATTAGTAGGCTCCAGTGAACGAGTAAGGGGCTTCTGAGCAAGTGATGTCTGTTGTGGAGAGAACACAGGAGGCGATGGGCCGCTCGGACGCTGCCGGTGCGGTTGCCGAGATTGAGGCTTCTGTCTCATCGGGGGCTGCGAGAGCGACTGCGGTCTGTTGGGCAGCTCTGCTCGTGCTATCAGGGTGCGCTGAGCGGCCATTGTGTGAACGGCTTGCGAAGGCGCTGTCGAGGCTTAAACCGGGCCCTCAAGATGCGTATTTGGTTGCTCTTGTTATCTCGCTGTGCAATTGCGATAAAGATGGTCGAGTGGCTGTTGATGTCAAGCGGTTCAAAGACCTGGCGGAGGCGTCCTCGGGTCCTCGCCCAGCTATACTGGCTGCGTGGCAGGCGATGCAGCTCTTCAATCAGGGCAAGGGACAGGAGGCAATTGAGGTTCTCTCGAATCTTTACGCTTCGTCTCACAATCTATGGGTGCGAGACCTCCTGATGAAATCCTATCTAAGAACAGCATACAATCACATCGCCAAGGAGCAGTATGAGCAGGCGGCTGAGGTTCTGAGGCAGTCGTTGCAGGTTGACAGCTACAACGTTTTTGGCCTGCACTCGCTCGCTATTCTCGAGACTCAGAAGACGTCGCTGAGCTCATTGGTGGAGATCGAGAAGAGCTGGAGCCGACTAGTCGAGATCTGGACAGCTCTGAACAAAACGTATCCAGACGGCACTTACAAGGATTATCTAGCTGCAAAATACATGTACTTCGCCGCGAGGTTCTTGAAGGCTGGGAGCTGGGCAAAAGCAAAGGTGGAGCTCGCCAACCTTGTCCGCATAGACCCAGACAATAGGCTTGGCAAAGAGGTTCTTGAGGCAATATCTAACTGAGGTTTTGGTTTGTTTATTTTAGAGATCGATCCTTATGAGGTGCTGGGCCTTAGACACGACGCCGATGTTGTAGATATCCGGCGAGCGAGGCGGGACTTAATACTGCGGTTTCCCAACGAGCTCTTCCCGGGAAGGGCTCAGGAGTTCAACGAGGCTTTTCAGCTCTTAATGAACAAGGAGAAGCGTCGGCTGGTAGATGCTTTTCTTAGGTCGAAGGACGGCTGCACCCTCCGTGTGCAAAAGCCGTTTCTTTCAGAGAAGGTGTTGGATAAGCTGTTCAACTACCCGGGACGGGCAGAGGTTTTCGAGCTCTTCAAGATCGAGCAACCGATTGAGGTTGGCAGAGATAGCCTCATTCAATCACTCCTTACCATTCTACCCCAAGTCCCAGAGTCGCAATGAACAGCTCCGAACTGAAGGCGGTGTGCGAAGTGCTGGGCAGCGCCGATTTCTGGAGCGAGCAGGAGGCCGGAGCGCCGGTTCGGAATGGTCAAGCCAGTGCCGCCTGGAACGAGGCGTGCCAGACAGTCGAGGCGTGCCTCAAGTTTCTTTTTCTTGACCATGAGAGGTTCTCAATGGCGACGCAGTTCGGGAGCAGAATGAAGGACCTTGCTGAGAAGCTTCGCAGAATCAACGAAGGCAGAAGGCAGTTGTCCAGGAGGGGACAGGAACAATCCGAAGTTCGCCGGGCATCGTCGTCGCTTGCAAGACAGGGGTGGGTTGACGCACCTCAGAAAGAACCTCATGTGGCCGAGGAGCCAGTTTGGGAGGTTATGTCCCTGAATATGGGCCGGACGTTCAAGTTTTTGCTCGAGTCGGCGATTGCGCTCGAAGACCCGGCTTTGGCGCTTCGTGTATCCTTGCTTTGGGCATTTGGTAGCCGTAGGCTGTCGAGGAGGATGGCGAGGGAACATGGTCTTGAGGTCAGTCAGATTCGACACTGGGCGGGTCTGCTGAAGGACTTCGTTCGCGCTATTTCTGAGGGTGAGACTGCGCGTGGCGGGGAGCAGCCTGGTAGTGGCACGTTCTTTGTTGGCAGTTTTGAAGATATTGCGAGTGTTGATACCAAGCTGGGAGAGCAACTTGAGGCAGACGAGGAGTCGCTGGTGGACCTAGTTACGATGCTTGAAGGGAGCAAGCGGAAGCTGAGGGAGGAGCTGGCGCGGCTGCTCATTGGTCGCCAGCTGTCGCCGGACGTCATAGGGGATGCGGCCATATCGAATTGGGGGCTGGAGGTGCAGGCCTTGCGGGGGGCCTTGTGGCAGCCACTTGTGCCGGAAGACCAGCTTCCGAAATCGGATACAGCGGTGGAGGTCTCGGGCGAGATGGTTGCGGCGGTCCTGTCAGAGAATGGTCTCGCTCTGAAATCTCATGGTCTGAGCTTTCTGAGTGGTCGCTTGGCGGGGGGTAATCTCGACCGGAGTGAGCTTTTGTCCCTTCGCGAGAATGAACTTCAGGACTTTCTGAAGGAGACCGTGTCGGAGCTTGCCACCAGCCCGCGTTTTGATTCTTTGCCCACGCCAGAGACGAAGGCCACGGATGTCCGGGCTGAGCTGGACATAGCCCGCAGAACAGCCACGGAGATAATCAAGCTTCGCTCATTCATCAAGGCGTCGTTGGAAGTTGAGGTCGAGGAGGTTTCAGAGGTAGTTAAGCGGCTGAAGTCCTCGATAGTCGAGGGACTTAGGCCGTCTAGTGCGGGGGATAAGGATGTCAGAGAACTTCAGGCCGTTGTCGCCTCGCTGAGGCGAGATATTGCGAGGCTTGGGCGACAGGTTCAGGATGAGATGTCCCGAGCGGTCAGGTCAGACATAATAAAGGATTTTCTCTTTGTGATTGACGATCTTTCTCGTATTATGAAGCACGCTAAAAATGGCACCACTCGTGGTCTCCATGAGGGGCTTGAGATGGTGGTCTCAAGGCTGGAAAGGGCGTTTATAGCGCAGGACATCCGTCGCATTAAAGCGATAGGCGAGGTGTTCGATCCGTCCGTGCACGATTGTGCGGGCATGAAGAAAGTGGCTGGTTGCGAGGATGGCGTCGTTTTGGAGGAAGTGTCGTGTGGGTTTACGATCGGTGATAAGGTGCTGCGGCCGGCGAAAGTTATCGTCTGCGGATAATCAAAAACAAGTGAATGGGGGTTCCCCATGGGGTTCATAGTAGGAATAGACTTAGGCACAACCAATTCGGCGGTAGCCATAATCGACAACGGGTCCCCGCGGATAATCCCAAACAGAGACGGCATGCCGGTTACTCCATCAGTCGTGGGACTATTTGAGGAGGGGGGCAAGACTAAGTTAATCGTGGGCGAGCAGGCCAAGAGGCAGCTTGTGGTCCACCCAGAACGAACTGTCGCGGAGATCAAGCGTGCAATGGGCACAGACTATCGCGTGCCCATTCTGGACCGCGAATACTCGCCTCAGGAGGTCTCCGCTGCGATTCTAAAGAGTCTCAAGGACGACGTTGAGCTGTTCCTTGGCGAGCCTGTAACCGACGCCGTGATCACCGTGCCGGCCTATTTCCAGGACGCGCAGCGGCAGGCAACAAAGGACGCTGGGGAGATAGCGGGGCTTACTGTCCGCCGAATAATAAACGAGCCCACGGCCGCCGCGCTCGCCTACGACGTTGACCGGCGCTCCGACCAGATGCTCTTGGTTTACGACCTCGGTGGTGGGACGTTTGACGTCTCGATAATCGAGGTGAATCCGGGGATAATGGAAGTAATCGCCACGACGGGGGATTCGCATCTCGGAGGGACGGACTTCGACCACCGGATAGTTGACTGGGTCTTGGCGTGGTTCGAGGGGGAGTATGGGATCGACTTGCACAAGGACCTTGTTGCGATGCAGCAGCTGAAGCAGGCTTGTGAGCAGGCTAAGATAGAGCTTTCATCGAATGCGAAGGCTGTCGTCAGCATCCCCGCGATAGCCAGCAAAGGTGAGGAGGTAATAAACCTCTCGAAGGAGATCGCCCGGCCAACGTTCGAGGACCTGATCAAGGATTATTTGGATCGGACGATAGATTTCACCAATCAGGCCTTGGAGGACTCTGAACTTACAAACCAGGAGATAGGTCAGGTGCTTCTGGTTGGCGGTTCGACCAAGATTCCGCTTGTCAAGCAGATGATCAGAAGCCGGATGAAGAAAGAGGCCTCGACGAACATCGATCCTGACGAGTGCGTGGCGTTGGGCGCGGCAGTTCAGGCGGGGCTCATCACGGGCCAGGTCAAGGAGCTGGTGCTCTCCGACATCCTTTCTCATTCGCTCGGGACGGAGACGATCGGCGACACATTCGACATGCTTATCTCGAAGCACTCGTTCATCCCAACCAGCGTAAGCCAGGATTACACGACCGTAGTGGAGAATCAGTCGAGGGTTAGGATCAACGTCGTGGAGGGCGAGTACAAGATAGCCTCTGAGAACGTCAGGCTCGGCACGTTCATCCTCGATGGCATTCCCCCTGGCCCGCCCGGCTCGCAGACGATTCGCGTGAAGTTCGACATCGACAATAACGGGATACTAACTGTAACCGCAACTGACCTTGAGACAGGTAAGGCTAACCAGATCACCATCGAGGCGTCCAAGACCAGGCTCTCGGACGAGGAGATCGTTCGGGCCAAGGACAACTTGGGAGAGCTGACCGAGGAGGCAAGTTCCCGTAAGGAAGCCGTGCCGGACACTTACCGGGAGGCCATGGCGCTCATCACGCGGGCCGAGGGGATGGAGTTCAGAGTGACCGAGGTGGAAGTCAAGAAGCTTCGCGAGCTCATACATGAACTTGAGATCGCAATGAGCCTCAACAAGTCAGACGATGTGCTTGAGAAGAGTGACGAGCTGTCGGAGCTGCTCTTTGACCTTGAGGACGCCTACGGGCACGTTGATGAGTCGGAGGACGAGGCCGCTGACGAGGATGAGCTAGCCGATTGATGCCTCGGTCTTGTGCTGCAACCCGACTGCACGGTTACATCATTGTGCAACTGGTGAAAAGCCCTAATGCGCTGCCCTAACTGCAAACGGGAACTCGACACGGCGCCTCGTGTGTGTCCGCACTGCGGCACAGATATTAGGATCGCCAAGTCCCTTCTTGGCAGCTATGCTGACCATTTGGCAAACGGCATCAGCGCACTTCTGAGGCAAGACCTTGACCATGCCGAGACCAGCCTGCGCAAGGCGATCAGGCTTGTGGACGGGATTGCCGACGCCCACTTCTTCCTCGGCATCACGCTCGGACTGTCCCGCCGCATCAGCGAGGCGATCGAGGAGTTCAAGATGGTTCCCGAAGAGCACAGATTGGGAGGCGAATCTCGCCGCATCATGGACAAGATGACGGCATTGCTTAAACTTCCTACGGAGCTCTGCCTGCCCGACGAGAGGGATAGGAAAGCGGCGGCCGTTCAGCTGGAGCGGATGTCCGTAAGCATCGAGCGAATGTCTCATCTCAAGCAAGAGCTCTCGCTCAGGATGCTCTCCTCGCAAGACGCCCGGTTTGCTCACCTGGCATCGCTTGCGGACAGACTGGCCAACCTCAGAAAAAAGTCTCGATTGACCCATGCCTGACGATCCCTCCAAAAAGCCCCAAGTGGAAGGCATAGACCTTCTCACCAAAGCATTTGACTCGTTCAGCAACGCCTCGGATTCCATGAAACGAGCCTACGAGTCGCTTCAGCGGCAGGTTAGGGAGCTCAACCTCGAGGTCAAGCTCAAGAACGCCCAGCTCAAGGAAAACCTCGCCGAGCTCGAATCTGTCAAAAACTACCTCAACAACGTGCTTCAGAGTATCCAAAACGGCGTGGTGTCGGTTGACCTCGAGGGAAGGATCACGACGTTCAATAAAGCTGCCTCTAGTATCCTGGGCCTTTTGCCAAGCGAGGCCCTCAAGCTTCGATACTGGGAGCTGTTTGGGGACGATTTCGACCTAACAGACTCAGATGGCAAGGTGTGCGAGTTAAAATCTCGGTCTGGAGACGAACTCTCTCTATCCTTCAATATCTCGCCCATGACTGAGCTCGATGGCAGACCCGTCGGCCAAGTCATCTCGTTTTCGGATGTTACGCGCCTCAAGGAGCTCGAGAGCCAGCTGCAAAGGAACGCCAGACTGGCTGCCATGGGCGAGATGTCCGCGAACCTGGCTCACGAGATACGTAATCCGCTTGGGAGCATCAAGCTCTTCGCCTCGCTCCTAGAGCGCAACCTTGAGAATAGTGGTAGCGATAAGGACCTGGCCACTCACATCATGGAGACAGTCGATACTCTCGACGCCTCGATCACGAACATGCTGATATACGCTCGCTCGCCGGAGGCAGACTTCGCAAAAGTGCACATCGACGATGTTCTCCGGGAGGCCATAGAGTCTGCCACCTATGCGATCAACCAGAGCAGCATCGAGGTCGCAACTGACCTTTTGGCCGGGGACATAGAGGTAATGGGTGACCCGCGGTTTCTGAAGCAGGCCTTTTCTAATATCATCTTGAACGGGGCACAGGCGATGTTGGAGGGGGGTCGTCTGAGCGTGTCAACGCATCTGACAGAGTCAGGACGTTTTGGCACGTATGGAAACACGATACTCTCCTCGAAGAAGCCGTGCAGCAGCTATGTGGCTGTATCGATAGTTGATAGTGGCAAGGGCCTGATGGACAGTGAGATACTCAGGATATTCGAGCCTTTTTTCAGCACGAAGACAATGGGCACCGGGCTGGGGCTCTCCATAGTCAAGCGCGTAGTGCAGAGGCACGATGGATGCCTGTTCGTCAAGGAAGCGCCTGAAGGAGGGCTACAGTTTACCATAGCGCTGCCTCTGCCCCAACAGGACGGCCTACATTAGAGGGCTATCATGCCACCAAAAATCCTTGTCGCAGACGATGAACCGCAGATGAGAAGCGCGCTTCGCGCTGCGCTTTCGAAGTCCGGATACGCCACGACACTGGTCTCGGACGGTCGCAAGGCGCTTGAGGAGGCCGGAAAGCGCGTCTATGACATGGTCATAACCGACATGAAGATGCCGGGGCTGGACGGACTGGAGCTGCTTGAGCGAATTCGGCGGGAGAATCTGAGCCCCAATGTAGTCCTCATCACCGCCTACGGAACGATCGATGCAGCTGTCTCTGC
>CAZKNE010000077.1:0-8085 GCA_964554005.1 uncultured bacterium
CATTTCCGAGAAGTTGATGCGATAGGTCCTGGCGGCACGTACACTGGCAAGAAGTATAAGGATTATGAGAAGGATGCGCAGCGATTTGTGTGGGCTTTGTTCGACATCTACATGGATGGCGACGGCTCGGGTCGGCCGTTCTTTTTCCCAAAGCCACTCGTCCACATGACCGAGGAGTTCTTCAAGACGGATGGCCACGAGAAGTTCTTGCACCACATTTGCGAGGTGGCGAGCAAGATGGGCAGCACGTATTTCGTGTTCGACCGTGGCGAGACGGCGAAGATCAGCGAGTGCTGCCGCCTCTCTTTCAAGCTGACTTCTGAGGACATCGAGGACGCCAAGCACCCCTGGAAGATGCGCTTCTGTGCGCTCCAGAACGTAACGACCAATTTGCCGAGAATCGCCTACGAGGCGGATGGGAACGACACGGTGCTCTTCCAGAGGCTGACTGAGCTGATGAAACTCGCTGCTGAGGCGCACATGCAGAAGCGGATATTCATCGAGAAGTTGCTTGCGCTTGGCGACAATGGCCCGCTTGCGCTTCTCACGATGAAGAGGGACGGCGTGAGTTATCTCAGGCTCCACAAGGCGTCCTACCTGATGGGCATGGTCGGCCTGGACGACATGGTCTATGCGCATATCGGCGAGCACATGCACGAGAGCAAGCGAGCGCTGAAGTTCGGCCTACAGGTCACCGCGCACATGAGAATCATGAGCGACCGCCTGACGAAGAAACACAACATGAAGTTCGTGCTGGAGCAGACGCCGGCGGAGTCGACGGCATACAGGTTCGCGAAGTTGGACTTGGAGCACTTCCACTCGATGGCCGCCAAGACAGTCAAGGGCAGCCTCGACAGCGGCGGCGTTTATTACACCAACTCCACGCTCTTCGACGTGGGCGCCCCAACCAACCCGATCGAGCGGGTCAGGCTGGAAGGCATGTTCCATCCACTCATCGAGGCAGGAGCGATCTCGCATCTTTGGCTCGGTGAGCAGCGCCCGAGCGCCGAATCGCTGGCCAACTTCGTCGTAAAAGTGTTCAAGTTCACGGACAACGACCAGATCGCTTTCTCGCCAGAGTTCACGACTTGCAACGATTGCCAGCGGACAACACGTGGTCTTCTGGACGAGTGCCCTTACTGCCACAGCAAGAACGTCGATGGCATAACGCGGATAACAGGCTATTTCACGAAGGTCTCGAGCTGGAACCTCGGCAAGAAGGCCGAACTACGCGATCGTCACCGTAACCAGGGCCTCTTCAACAGCAGCACCTCGAAATATGCTACGGGGCTCTTCGGGGGCAACGGCGCCTCGTAAGCGCTGTCGTCCATTGCCATAAGGCGTTGTGGGGCCGGGCGAGCACCGACCTTACGGCTCTGGTAACATCAGAACAGGGCGGGGGGGCAAGGAGGCTGTCCAATAGCTCTGAGGACGGTGGCTTAGCAGGGCTGCTGCTTGCCGCACCCGTCTCGCGACAGGACTGGGCAGCACCCCGGGGAAGGGCGACAATTAACAGCTCATCCCACCTCCGTCGGCCTACTCTACCCAACTCCCGCAACGCCCAAGCCACACCGTCAGCGATTCTTTGCAGAGGCCGAACTTGATCCTCGACAGGCGATTTGGCATCATCATATTTACCCCGTTGGTGATTCTGCTAATCGGTTCTTTATGAACCTTTCCCCCTGATTACAGGCCCAACGGGGCACACAACAGAACGCATCAATCCCAAAGTATCTGATGATTGGGGGCTGTGCGAACTTGTGTTGGCCAACGGCGCTGTTATAGAATCGCCTTGTTTTCTGATGTTGCGCCCGTAGCTCAGCAGGATAGAGCGGTGGATTCCTAATCCGCAGGTCGAGGGTTCAAATCCCCCCGGGCCCGCCACGTTCCAAAGCACAATCTTAATGGTTTAGAGGAATGAAAACTCAGATTGGCGGGGTTACGTAATAGGGGCAGATCGGAGGATACCGGGACATCTTACGTTACAACCCCCCTCTTGCGCTTGTGGCGTGCTGCGCGTGGTGGGTTGCCGGGTGGCTGAGGGTTTCCCAGCATCAACATCCGATAACCTGTAACATCGCAGCGCCTCATCGCTGGACGGGACACGATGCCGGGCAGCTCATTACCCGGTGCGTGGGGGCCATCCGGGCTGCCAGCTCATCGCCCGGCGCAAGCGGTGGCGATGTCTTCCGTCCATGATGATATATTAACCCCCATCTTCAGATAGGGGGTCTGAGGGAACCTGACTCCCTGTCCCTCCTCGTTATTATCATGTCGTCGCGCGAAGGGTCTTTTTGGGCTTGCGCTTTTCTTGACCCTTCGGCCAAGATGCGGAGCTCAAGCTCCCAAACTCCTAGTTCACCGACCTCACGAGGCGCAACCCCAGGTCAACGCACCAGCCATTCACGAGATCCAAGCGATTAGGCGACCGGCAGCCCTGGTCGCTGTTGAGCCAGCCGCCGCCGCGTGCGACCCGGAACGTGCCACTACTAGCGCCAGTCGGATTGCTGTCCGGGTCCGGGCGCGTCCCATAGTAACCTGATGAATACCAGTCCCAGCACCACTCCCAAAGGTTCCCGTGCATGTCATAGAGACCGAACGCGTTGACCTGCTTTTGCCCTACCTCTTGCTTTTGCGAACCTGAGTTGCCACGATACCAGCCAGCCCGGTCGAGGTCAGAATCCGAGTCGCCTGTGTAGAACCGAGTCGTCGTCCCAGCTCGACAGGCGTACTCCCACTCAGCCTCAGTCGGTAAACGGTAGCCATTGGCGTCGAAATCACACGACACGTCTGCCCAAAAAATGTGAGTACCCTGGTAATGGTAACGTATATTCGTCATCGTGTAGCACTTCGTAAAGCCTCCCGCCTGGGACAGCTCGTTGCAGAACGATACGCAGTCAAACCACGAAACACCCTCGACAGGATAGTTGTCGCCAAGCTTGTAGTAGCAATCGTTCCAGCCCATAACGTCTTGCCACTGCTTCTCAGTAATCTCAGTCTCGGACATCTGAAACGCGGAGATGTTCACCGTCCGCTGCGGGCCCTCGTCTGAATCGCGACCCTCTTCATCATCAGGCGAGCCCATCAAGAACGAGCTAGCGGGCACAGAGACCATGGGGATCCCGCGTTCGCCCAAAAGGCTGAAACCAGTCAAGCTCATGTCGCTTGCCAAGTCGAAGGTTCCGGCCCGTAAGAGCACCGCGACGAAGCTATATTCGCCCTCACCGAATATCGGCGGCTCAGAGCAAGGCAGGTCAAAACGCCAGAGAGTGGTTCGCCTGAAGCGGAACGAGCCCGGGACATAGACGTTCGGCATCCACGGCTGTGTCATAGTGCTCCAGCCACCTGGGCCTAGCACATAAAAGCCATGGACCCACCACTCTGGGGGCAAAAGGCCAATGTAAAGATCGACCATCACGCCAGGTCCATCATTGTGTGCCGAAAGACTCACCTCAATCGTGTCACCGGAGCGATACGTGTCCGCGTCTATGTAGATAGTTACCGTTGTTGGATGAGCCAGAACTGCGATAGGCAGCAAGGCAAAGACCGCAAGGATAGTGGATACAACAACCGCTGCTCTCATTTTTGCCCCTCCTTCCAGGGAAGTTGACGTTATTGGGCGCCCGCTCCTAATGAGCGCCACGCGAATCATAACACAGAACGATAAAAAACCGCAACGAAAAGTATTATATGCCGGCAAGGAGCGGGGTTGCAAGTGGAAGACCGGCGCGGACTGCTCAGCTCACGCACCGGGCAGTGTGTGGTAGTATAATCATGCCGATGGATGTCCATCATGGGTGTATCTGGGGGAGGGTAGAAGTTGCACAGGTTCATTTCCAATTGGCACTATATATTGTGGGCGGTTCGTTCGATTTATCCTATCAGGCGGAATATCTGTAAGGATGGGCAAATCAGTTGAAGGAGTGCGCATGAGAATCGACCGGATACTTCGAGATTCTGAGTATGTCGCAACCTCGAAGTCAGAGGAATACATATTAAAGTGCAAGTGTGGGCAGCTTCTAAGGATCGGCAAGAACAGCGGGACAGTCCTCTGCCCATGTGGCCGTTGCTACTCGGCATACCTTGCAATAGTTGAGCAGGCCACGCAGTATTACGACCAGATCGTAATGGTTCCGGGTGAGTAGAACGGGGCGAAGGCCCCAGAACATTTTTCGCGGATCGTAAGTATCGGGATGGATGTAGCAAAAAGGCCTCCGCTCTCAAACTTTCAGGTTCTTACCCTCATACTGCTGGCCGCGGTCCTCGTGGTGCCGTCGGTTTTCTCCAACTCGCTCACCTCGGACGGCTACATACTAGTCAAGAACACTGCCCTGATGCTCCTGGGTGCAGCGTCAGTTCTGGCGATAATACTCGGAATAAGCGGCAATTGGTTTCAGTTCCCCCGACGGCTGATCGCACCGATTATCATTCTCCCACTATCTCTACTCGCCTCGATACCAGCCACGTCAAACCCAGGCATATCGCTTAACGAGTTCCTACGAATCTGCGCCTTGCTTGCAATTTTCGCAGTCGCCACCTGCGTCGCAAGCTCACGACACGCAGAATCTGTCGCTTATGCCGCCATCCTCGTCGCCTCCTGTATCTCCGTGTTGGGGATAATCAATTTCCTGACAGGCGCAGTCTTCCCGGCGATTCATGACAGCTACGGTTTTGACATGTTCGGAGCGACGCTCGGCCACGACAACTTCGCCGGGCAATATCTAATCACGGTGATTCCGCTGGGATTGGCGCTCGGCTTTGGGGCCATAGAGACAGGCAGACACGTGGCCAGATGGCTTTTCTTGGCCGCCTGCTGTGTCATGCTCGTTTTCCTCTCGATCACGTTCAGCAGGGGTGCATGGGCGGGGCTTAGTGCGTCTGTTATTTTTCTTGCTGTCGCGCTCTGGCGAAGAAGGCGTCTTTTGTCCCGGAATGCCGCCTCACAAACGGCCGTCCTCACTAAACGCCTTACCGAGGCGGCCTTCGTTGCGATACTGATCGTAGCGGTAGCGCTATCGTTTTCTCTGAGCAAGAGGGAGAAGGGGACATCCGCAATCCAAAAGGCCGAGAAGGCCATCGACATGTCCGACGCCCCGATTGCGTTCCGGCTCAAGCTCTGGCGGGGCTCGCTCT
Source organism: uncultured bacterium (assembly GCA_964554005.1). Lineage (GTDB taxonomy): Bacteria > B130-G9 > B130-G9 > B130-G9 > B130-G9 > B130-G9. The sequence goes on from CAZKNE010000077.1 coordinate 5,134, forward strand.
CTCTGCTCAGGCAGCACCCCGCATTCGGGGTCGGGTGTGGAGCCTTCGCACTTTATTACCCCTCGGTTCGCCTCGCTCAGGAGCACCGCATAGCCGGCGCCGGCATCAGCGTTCGTTCTCCGCACAATGGCTACATCAGGCTCGCCGTCGAGACTGGCCTTTTTGGGTTGATGGCGTTCATCTACCTCCTGGGCGCGTCTATCTGGCCGCTTCTGAAAAGGTTTCGCAACAAAGCCTCGCCAAACGGCATCCCGATGGTTGCCCTCGGCGGAGCAGGCGCCGTGGTCGCGACGCTCGTCCACGCGTTCTTCAGCAGCAACCTCACAATGCCCGCCTCGTCCACGATGTTTGCGGTCAACCTCGGCCTCGTGGCTGGATGCCTTTCCGGGAAAGAATCTGGGGCCCTGATGTTGTCCAAACCCACCAAGACAGTCGCCGCGGTCGCCCTCGCAGCAATCGGGGTGCTGCTCATCGTCAGGCCTGTATCGTTACTCGCTGCGGACTACAAGCTGCGTCAGGCTCGCACCCTGGTCGCTCGCGGGAACAACGCTGGCGCAATCGAGGAACTCCAGAAGTCGATTTCCTTTGCGGGTTACTACCTTGAGCAGAGGATACTCTTGGGCAACCTCTACCTCTTGAATCAACAATTCCAGCAAGCGATTGACGTGCTCAAGCCAGCGGCGGAGCTCTCGCCATTCTGGCCGCAGATTCAGAACAACATCGGGGTTGCGTATCTACAGAGAGCCAGACATCAAAACGACCCTGGCTCTCTCATGGACGCATATCTGGCGTTTAGCAAGGCCGTCAAGCTCGACCCGGAGTTTCAGCGGGCCTGGCTCAACCTCGGCGGGACGCTGGACTTACAGGGCAGGAACAAGGAGGCACAGGAGGCATATCGACAGGCGCTTGAGCTCGCTCCAGACGACGTTGTCGCCTCCTCGAAGCTCGCCCAGGCGCTCATGGCAGACAACCAGCCTGAAGCGGCCCAGAAGGTGCTTGAGAGCGCGCTTGTGCAGAATCCGAAGAACGCCAACCTGCTCAATAACCTCGGAATGGTTCTTATGGTGCAAGGCAAGGAGAATGAGGCTATCTCGGCCTTCAGAAGCGCTGTGAGTGTCGTAAGTGATCTGCTCCAGCCGCATCTCAACCTCGCGCGGCTATACGAGAGGCGTTCCGAGATTGACAAGGCGATACGTCAATATAAGATTGCGCTTGAGATAAAGCCCGATCTGAAAGTTGCAGCTGACGCTCTCAAGCGGCTTGTCAAACCCCAGTAATGGTCGATATCGTGGTGCGACACTCATTCTCTGAATCTCTGGCAACTATCCGAGGCATGGTCTTCTCCAACCGCCTCGCCTTTCTGATCCTGATGCTCTCCGTTGTCGTGGTCCCTCTGTGCGCGGACCACGAGACTTATGATATATACACTGCGCCAAAGGAGGCCGCAGTAGAGCTGCTTGGGCTCGCCCTGTTTGTCTTCTTCACAATGGGCCTGACCGGAAAACCTGTTGCCCGGATATGCTTCTCGCCGCTTGGCCTCTCTCTCGGGGTCTTCACGACGACCGCCCTGCTTACGCTCCTTTACGCCACAAACATCTGGGCGGGCTTTGACCGTCTGTTCTTTCTTCTCACCTGCCTCTTGTTCTTTCTCGGCGCCATAAACCTGGTCAAGACCAAGTCGGACCTGACGAGAATCATACCTGTCGTTCTGGGGACGGCCTTCGTCGTCTCGGTAATCGGCATCCTCCAGTTCTACCACAACTTGGCTCCTGTGGCGGCCCTCAACAGGGTCCTCGCGGCGATCGGCATCCGCCAGATCATCCCAGGGCTGGATACATATAACCAGGAGACATACTGCTCGATGTTCGGCCACGCCAACTTCGCAGGGCAGTATCTGGTTACAGTCGTTCCGCTTGCGTTCAGCATGGCCGCATGGGGACTGGGCCAGTGGCGACGTCGGCGCCTCGTGCCAATTCTCAGCATTGTGAGCGCAATTGTGGCCGTCATCTACCTCGGGATAACATTCTGCCGAGGCGCCTGGGTGGGAACGATCGCCGCAGTCGCGCTGATGCTTTTCTTCTCGCCTCATCGAAAGTTGTTCTTGACGGTAGCGGTAGTCGCGATTGTGTTATTCGGTGCGTTGAGTCCTCTGATCAAGGACGACGAGGGCAAGAGCATGGCCCACAAGTTCCTGACCATATTCGACGTCAAGGACAAACCCACGCAGTTTCGGTTTCTGGTCTGGAAATCCTCGCTGCGCGTTGTCCGGGAGGAGCCGTTGGGCGCTGGGGTGGGTAACTTCAAGGTGATATACCCCAAACACAGGACCGTCGAGGAGCGCAGAAACACCGGCTGGAACAAGGTGATCTACAAAGCCCACAATGACTACGTTCAGACCTTTGTCGAGGTGGGCATACTTGGCTTTGCCACCTACCTTTGGATCATCATCGTTGTTCTGAAAATGGCACGGCGAATGACGCGCGGCTGCGATGACAGTTTTCTCCGGGCGGTCTGGCTCGGCCTTTTCGGCGGCATTGTAGGCATGTTCGTGCATTCCATCTTCTCCTCTAACTTCCAGCTCCCCGGCTCGGCACACTCGTTTTTCGTCGTGCTCGGTCTGTTCGCTGCGGTCTATGGGCTAGCGACTGGCAGCATCGGGCCCTGCTTTAGAACGAAGGTGATCGATGCTTTCGGGAAGGTCGGCGGAGCCCAGGGGCAGCACAATGACCTGAAATCAACCGCGACGGGCGTCACCCTCGTGCGATTCCTTCTGATGGCGATCCTATTTATGGGAGCGACGATCCCGTTTCGCGCGCTCTTGGCCAACTACCATTTTGGGAAGGGCCAGTATTACGAGAGTCTGTCGCGCGACGCCAAGAATGCCGAGGAATGGAAGATGCGCATCGATCTCTCTCTTGAACATCTCCGCAGTGCCGTGTGGGCGTCGCCTCG
>CAZKNE010000078.1:0-8008 GCA_964554005.1 uncultured bacterium
ACCAGGCAGGTCGCCAGTCTCCCTGTTGAACATCGTTATTTGCGACCCATCCCACGCACACGCTCCGTGGCGCCGCGTCCCTAACCAGACAAGCCCGTCAGGCGCAACCGCCACGGCGTTGCATTGGCTGTCCTCCCCAAACGCCTGAGGATGCGCATCCCACTCCCCGTCCTTGAACGACGCGAAGCCGTTTATGAATGCAAACCAAGCCGTGCCGTCGGGCGCAAAAGCGGCGTCCTGCATTCCGACCATCCCGCCGGCCTCATCTCTTGTCCAGCTCGTCCACTCACCATTTGCGAAACGGTTGAAAGCGAGATTGCAGCCGAACCACATCTCTCCCGAAGGTGATGCGGCGACAAAAGTGGCGGCCTCACCCACAAGCCCGCTGTTTGACGTTGTGAAGGTCGTCCACTGGCCGTCCTTGAACCGTCCGGCGCCGGAGAATGACCCAAACCATATTGAGCCGTCTGGCGCGGCGGAGATTGACATGAGCCAGTTATCTGGAACGGTAGTTGGCATCAAATAGCTTTGCCATTGCCCATCCACGAGCGAGGCTATGCCTTGCCCAGTCCCGAAATGAACCGCTTGGCCAAACGGCCGTATCACGTTGACCCAGTTGTCTGGAAGAGCGCTGTTCTCGGACGTGTAGTTGACAACGAACTTGCCGTCCCAGCAGAACACGCCCTGCCGCGACGAGCCCACGAACAGGCGCCCTGAGGGGCCAATTGCGACGGCCGTGAGCGCCCCCGCGGAGCCGCCTGCGTCTAGAAACGAATAGTGAGACCACTCCTCACCCACCTTGACATGCAGCCCATCCCACATCGTCCCGACAAAGATCGTGCCGTCCTGACCAACCGCGACATCAACCACCCCTCCGAAACCTACGAGCGGACTGTTATCAGCATTGTAACAGTCCCAGCCTTCCCCGTCATACCAGGACAGACCGTTCCCCGTGCAAACATAGACCTTGCTACCAAGCGACTTCACGCGATTCATCTGACCGCCTGCAAAGCCCGGCGTGCTGTCATCGAAGACCGCCCAGATGCCATCTTGCAATCTGGAGACCGCACAGTGTGTCCCCTCGGGAGTTCTCCAGCTAGAACCGAACCAGACTGCGCCTTCAGAATCGACGGCTATTGAGTCCACATTATTGGACCCCAGGCCGCTGTTGTTCTGGTCAAGATGGCTCACCATGCCGTCCTTGTAAGTCGCAGCGCCATAGCCATACGTCCCGAAATACTTGGTGCCATCGTGGCCGACGGCAACGCACGTGAGGCTGTTGTCGCAGAGCCCCTGGGCGCGTGTCAGCTTCCCCACCAACCCGCTGATGGCGTCGATCCGGAGAGCCCCTCCGCCCGTGGCGACCCAGAGCGTGTTCGGCTCTGTGGCCAGGTCTCTGGCATTGCCCATGTAGCTGTAATAGGACCAGATATCCGCCGACAAAACCGGGGCCGCGACTAGCAAACAAGTGAGCAAAACCGCGGCAAAAGCAGTTGTATAGAATCTCATCTGTAACCTCCTATTTCTTTTGCACGACTTGCACAATAACCCGTAAAAAAACCGAAGTTACCAGCTGAGCATAGCACGCCAAATCAGCCGAGGTAAACCTTTTTTTGCGGTCTTGATGTTTCTGACGTGAAGATTCATGGTATATAATGCAGATTCAGCTCTTATGTATCGATACTGCCTAACTTGAGGAGAGAGCAATGACAGCACAAAACAGCTCACGCGTGGCGACGGCAATTGTCTCCGGAGTGCGAAGCGAGGTCTCGATCGGAGGCGACAGCGACTTCGTCATCATCGGTGAGAGGATAAACCCCACAAATCGAGCTGTGCTGACTAAATCCATCGCTGACCGCAAGTTCGATGTTCCGCTGGCCTCCGCGAGAAAGCAGCTCGAGGCGGGCGCCTCGATAATCGATGTGAACGTAGGGGTGGCGGGCGTTGACGAGAAAGATGTGTTGCCAGCGCTCGTTTCTTATTTGCAGGAGCATGTTGACGCGCCGCTCTCGCTGGATTCTGCGTCAGTCGAGGCGCTCGAGGCTGCGGTTCAGGTGTATCGGGGCCGGCCAGTCATCAACTCAACTACTGCGGAGCCGGAGCGGCTGGCGAGACTGCTTGCGCTGGCCAAGTCGTGCAGGGGGACGCTGATTGCGCTCCTGATGGACAAGAATGGCATACCTGAGGACGTCGATGGCCGGCTGAGGATAGCCGATAGGGTCCTTAATGAGACGTCCAAGTCCGGGCTTTCGCTCTCGAACATCCTCATCGACAGCGTGGTTATGAGCGTCGGCGCCTCGCCCGGAGCAGGCCGGGTGACGCTGCTTGCACTTCGCGAGGTTGTGAAGAAGTTTGGCGTTCCAACAGTGCTTGGGGTTAGCAATGTGTCCCACGGGATGCCATGTCGGCCGATACTGAACCGGGCGATGCTTTCTATCGGCATTTTTGACGGGCTGTCGTCGGCGATAATTGACCCAACAGATGAGAGCATGAGGGACGCGATCGCTGCGTGCAGGCTGCTTTCTGGTCGGGACGAGATGGCCATGGATTACGTGATGCACTGCCGGCGTCGTTCGGCTAGGTGAGTGGTCTTGCCAGGCGCAGGTGTAGGTCAGGTGTGGGTGCAGCTCGCGAAGCCGGCTCGCAAGCCCTGCGCGGGTGGAGGCGGGTCCGTTGTTCCCCCGTCGATGTATTGGGTAGCCGCGGAGAGGCTGTCCAATAAGTCGAATCTGGGGTTGGGTAGGGGCGGGGCTTGTCTCCGCCCATCTATATATTCGGGCAGACACAAGGCCTGCCCCTACATATAGTATGTCCAATGTGGAGAAGACCAAAGTGGCTGTGCCGTGCTACGTTGAGCTGTTCAGGACGGGCGAGCTCGGCAGGCGTGCTGACGTGCTCTATGCCCACCTAAAATCCTGCTACCTGTGCCCGAGAATGTGCGGCGTGGACAGGACAGCGGGCGAGACGGGATACTGCCGTGTCGGGGATAAGGTCATCGTCAGCAGCTACGGCCCACATCCGGGCGAGGAGCCGGAACTCGTGGGGAGAAACGGTTCGGGCACGATATTCTTCGCCTCGTGCAACCTGCTGTGTGTCTTCTGCCAGAATGCAGAGATCAGCCACGGGATGCGAGGCGCCGCACAGACGGATGAGGACCTGGCCGACAAAATGCTGCACCTTCAATCAATGGGCTGCCACAACATCAACCTCGTTACGCCGACGCACTTTGTGCCGCAGATAGTTCGCGCGATTGAGATCGCCGCAGGTTCAGGGCTCAGGCTCCCGATCGTCTATAACTGCGGCGGCTACGAGCGGGTCGAGGTTCTGCGAAAGCTGGACGGGATCATCGACATCTATATGCCCGACATCAAGTTCTCTGGCCGCGAGGAGTCGCAAAAATACCTGAACGCTCCGGATTATCCTGATGTAGTCAAAGCGGCCGTGAAGGAGATGCACCGCCAGGTCGGCGATTTAAGGGTCGATGCAGATGGCATCGCGACGCGAGGCCTTCTAGTCAGGCACTTGGTGATGCCCGGGGGCCTGGCGGGGTCGGAGGAGTTTGCGAGGTTCATTGCGGAGGAAGTATCCACTAGCACATACGTCAACATCATGCCTCAGTATCATCCGGAGCATCGGGCCGGTGAGTTTCCTGAGCTTCTGAAGAGGGACGTATGGGAGCAATACCACGCGGCGCGGGAAGTTTTCAGAATGGCGGGTGTGGACTGGGCGGCTCCGGTCACTCCGTGAGTTGGGCCCGTTGGATGGTAAGGTCTCTAGCTGTTTCGCTCAATCTGATTTCCGCAGCACTTGATATTTTCGCCCGGAAATGGTCTTATGTGAACGGTGCCGCGAGGATGAAACCATCATACAAACGGATGTCGGACGATGGCGCAGATGACTCTGAGTTTTGCTTCTAGTGAAGAGCTAGACGCGAGAAAAAGGAATATCCTGCACTCCCCGAAAGCCAACGGCTCAAGCGACTCCGACTCAATTCCATATCTTGCGGCCTTGGGGGTGAGCGTTGCTGAAAGAAAACAGCCGATCCAGTTCACGCCCAATTTCTCCCGTCATATTCACAGATGGGCCTCATACGTGCAGGGCTTCTCGGCCTCGTTTGTCGAGTCCACCCTCCGGCGACACTGTTCGGATTATCCTCATCTACGGGTCCTCGACCCCTTTGCTGGGTGTGGCACAGTGCTGGTGCAGTCGAAGCTCTTGGGGTATCCCTCGTTTGGCACTGAATTGAATCCTCTTCTCAGCTTCATAGCCGGCGTGAAGGTGAACTCATGGGATGTCTCCCCCACCAGCCTCCTTGCTGCGTTCGAATCGATGCCAAAAGACGTGCCCCAGGACGCGCCTCGGTTTCTCAGGTCGGCTAATCAGTTCCGGCCTAGTGCACTCGCGAATCTGGAGAGAATACGAGGTGGGATTGGCTGGTTGGAGGAGCATAAGGCCAACAGAAAGGTTTTGGACTTGCTGAAGGTCGCGTTTTGCTCGGTGCTAATACCTTGCAGCAATCTCAAGAGGACCCCATGCCTGGGATACAGTAAGAACAAGACCATCTCTAGTAACGCGCCTTGGCATCTGTTTGAAGCAAAAGTCCGTGCTATTGCTGATGACCTTAACACAATTCAGAGAACGTATAAAGACAGGATACCTGTGGAGTCTCGTGTCCTATGTGAAGATGCAATGGAGTATAGACACGAACAGAAATTCGACCTCGCAATAACCTCTCCACCATACATGAACGGTCTGGATTATGTGATGAATTACAAGATCGAGATGGGGTGGTTGGGGCTTGTGACAGACCAAAAAGGGTTGAAAAGAATAAAAGACTCGATGGTTGTTTGCGACAACGTCTCGAAAGGCTTGGTCAGGCGTTTTGCAAGCAGAACCGGGAACTACACCAATGATTGGATCGACAAGATTTGTGCTGATATCTCCAGGAACATCGAGCGCCGGGGCGTATACCGGCGGACGGACATGCCGCATGTCGTTGCCAAGTATTTTGACGACCTACATCGAGTAATGCGCAATGTCTCAACCTCGCTCAATCCCGGTGGTAGATTTGTTCTTGTGGTGGGCGACAGCCTTATTGCGGATGTTTACGTCCCTACGGACTTGATACTAGCGAGAATCGGCACAGAGCTCGGCCTTCAGATTGAGAGCATCGAGAAGGCAAGAAGCAGGCGGTCAGGGCAAGTCAGAAGCTACCGACTGCGAGAGACAGTCGTCACATTGAAGAAGCCAAACGCCCATGACTGAAAAGCCGCTAGGCTACATCCAATCACCCAAGAATTCCAACGGCATAACCAGATCGAAGACAACACTTCAACTCAGATTGTGGCGTTTTCAAAGGCGCCAATCGATGGCCAGCGAGTTTTCATAAGAGCTGGGAGCGCAAAGAAGAAGGGCTGGCAGATCACTTTCAGGGACTTCTTCAGCGCTTCAGTAGCCGGGGGACGGCAGAGCTGGCCGAGCCCACGCACGATTGACAGCCTCGCCCCGAATACCTTACGGTTGTCGTAGGGCCAGGACGATGATGGTTCTGGGCCTTAAGATAATAACCACTGACACAAGAGCCCTGACGCGGGATACGGATAATGGCGAGTAAACGGCTTGAGGCGCACATGATTCGGAGCTTTGTGTCGCCCGTGGGCGCGCTCGCCGGCGTTCTCCGCTACCTGAAGGATGTGCGGCCGTTCTATCACCTGATGGGCCTTTCGGGCTTCGCTTTCAGGATCAACATCGGAGACGGCCTCTGCCCAAGCTCCCCCTGTGCCTTTCACTGGGACCATTTCCTCTCAAGAGCGCTGATGCTCTTGGGCTACGACTGTGAAATCGTCCAATCATTCAAGACAAGTTTCCTCTTCGAGCAGCACATCAAGGAGGCTCACGCCCTTGTCCAAAGAAGCATAAACGGCGATGTCCCCGTGGTCGCTTGGGAGCTCGACCTGCCGGAGTTCGGGGTCATTCACGGCTACGATGACGAGAAGAGCATCTACCTCACGGACACCTTGAAGTCTGAGGAGGGCGAGCAGACGTTAGCATTTGATAAGCTTGGTCGGCAGACCACCGAGTCGCTCTTCGTTCTTTCTTGCGGGCATCGGTTCGAGGTTGACGAGTCGGTCTGCGCGAAGCGGGCGATAGAGTATGCAGTCTTTCACCACACACACGAGGCGCCGCTTTCCAAGACCTACGAGACGGGTGCAGCGGCCTTCGGTAAGTGGATGGACTCGCTCTCGCGGCGGGACTTTGACCCGTTCGGCAACTCATATAACGCTAGGGTCGTGCTTGATTCTCGTGTGGCGGCCGCGAGATACCTTGAGCACGTTGCGACTCTGTTCCCGCCGGGGGACTCGGGCTCGATCAGAGATGCGGCGCGCCACTTCGCTCAGGTGGCGGACATATTCATGCTCTTCAGCGGTGTGTTCACGTTTCCGGGCGACGAGTCGCAGCTCAAGAACGAGGTCGATCTTCGGAAGGGCGTTGGTTGGATATCACGAGCACGGGCGGAGGAGAAGAAAGCCATCGAGTGCCTTGAGAAGGTAAACATTGAGTGGCGCAAGTAAGGTGAGCAGCCGAAACAGCTACTCGGTCGTTCTCCGGCGGTTCTTCACGCCGCTATTGACAGGCTTCACGGCCAAGAAGCGCTCGCTGTTCTTCAATGATCTCAGAAGGTATGTCGCATCCGGCGTCTCCTACTACGATGCGATAACGACTATGCGTCGCTACTGCCGGAACTGGCACTTGAAAAAGGTGCTCGACAAAATGCTCGCAATGGTCAACGCCGGAAGAGGGCTCGGCGATGCGCTCTCACTATTCCCCGCGACGTTCAGCGAGTTTGAGCTTGCGATGGTTGATCTGGGAGAGAGCACGGGCAAGCTCGAGCTCACCCTCGAGAACGTTTCTGAGAAGCTCAAGTCGGACTACAAGATCAAGCAGCAGGTGATCAGAGGCTTGGTGTGGTATGTGATCACGGCCGTCTTTGTGGTCGGTGTGAGCATTCTCCTTCAGAATATGGGGCATCCGACGCCAATCCGCATCACGCCGTTGAGGCTCATCGGAGCAATGTTCCTCGCGGTCGGCATTATTCTCGGCGTCAAGCTCGTCAGGGCCACACCGGGCCTGGGCGAGGCGTTCGACGCTGTAACCTGTGCAATCCCGTTCCTGGGCAACGTCCGCAAGAAGGCGGCGCTAGCGAGATTCGCCACAGCCTTCTCCTACGCATACGCCTCGGGTAGCGACATCCAGAAGACGTTGAGGCTCGCTGGCGAGAGCTCTATGAACAGGCTTTTCGCCGCGGATGCCCGCCGAATAGCGAGCGACATCAGAAGGGGAGACAGCCTCGCCGAAGCCTTCGATAGGTCAAGGATCATGCCACCACTGCTGAAGCAGACCGTTGCTATGGGCGAGAAGACAGGCGACTTCGACCAGGCGATGATGAACATCACTGACTTCGCTAAGGATGAACTGAAAACGGCCAGCGAGATGATAATCCAGTTCTCGATCGCTCTGACGTTTCTCACGCTCGCGGTCTATGTATTCTTCCTTGCCCTGGGGTTTTATAGCGGTTATCTGAACAAGGGCCTGGAGATAATGAAACGCGCAAACCCACACTTCCACCGATGAACCGCCGGAGCCAAGCCCAACTGCTCGGTTGGCGCTGGCTGAAAGTAGCGTATTTGAGGTGATGTAGTTATGAGACACCATAAACTTACTGAAAAGGCCCAGGAATCGATCGCGCTTGCGCAGCGGACGATGGCGCAGCTTGCGCAGTCGCAGCTCGGGACGGACCACCTGCTGTTCGGCCTGTTCTTTGTCGATAATTCCATTGTCTCGGAGATAGCGAGCGAGGCGGGCCTTGTGCCCGACAAGTGCAAGGAGCAGGTGCGAGAGGCGGTGTTCCGTGGCCAGATGCCGTCCGCCTCTATGCCATCGGCGGGCACGCAGATATTTGCTACGCCCGATTTCGAGGAGGCTATGAAGGCCGCTGAGCACGAGGCCA
>CAZKNE010000079.1:0-8008 GCA_964554005.1 uncultured bacterium
TGTGCCAGCCAACTTCAGAACTCAACTTCAAAAACGACCAATCTGATTATCGGGGTCGCCAGAGCTGCTTGCCGGCATCCGGGCAAAATGGTAGTTTGAACATGTTTGCTATGAACTTTTCGCAGAGCAGTAAACCTGTCTTGCGAAAGACTCCGTAAGAGAGCACTCAGCGAGCTTCTGGAGGCGTTGGAGAGAACATGACGCAGGCAAGCCTGTTTAGACATCAGGAAATCGCCGAACCCAGCGTAACCTCGCTGGAGCCGCTGCCGCCGTTCAACGGGCACAGGGAAACCTCCCTCGACTTCCGTGGCATCCGCGCCTCGAGCGGTGTCCACGGGATTCACCCCTATCCAGCCATGCTGCACTTTCTAGTTGTCAGGAGGCTAATCGAGGATTACTCGCACGAGGGTGCGACCGTCATGGACCCGTTCATGGGATCGGGCGTAACTGCGGTTGAGTGCCTCATACGAGGCAGGAACTACGCTGGCTTTGACATCAACCCGCTTGCGGTCCTGATATCGAAAGTCCGGACGACGGCAATATCCAACGTTCGGCTCCAGAAGGTCCTCTCAGAGATAGCACACAAATATAAAGATGCGAACGCGAGCCCGGTCTTTTTTCACAACATCCGGTATTGGTTCCACGACGATGTCATCCAGAAGCTGTCAGCCCTTAGAGAGGCTATGGCTCCGGTCGAACATGACGACATGCGTCGCTTCTTTGAGGTGGTTTTCTCGGAGACAGTCAGGAGGGTCTCAAGAACGCGATATAACGAGTTCAAGCTGCTTCGAAGAAAGAATGACGTGCACAACTTGAGCGTCATGAAGACCTTTCGCGACGTGTCGCTCAGGAACATGGCTATGCTGGCCGAGTTCTACCGAGACAATCCGCCGACAACGGCGCAGATGCGCCTGGAGGAGAGAGATATCGTTGGCGGCATCCCGGTGGGCGATGGCACGGTTGACCTCGTCGTAACCTCGCCTCCCTACGGCGATTCAAGGACAACGGTTGCCTACGGCCAGTTCTCGCGGCTGTCGCTGAGGTGGCTTGGACGTGAGGAGAGGGTCGATAGGACTTCGCTGGGCAGCAAGCCTCGGGGCATCACACAAGACCTGCCATCGGAGGTGCTGAACGATTTCGTTGCGAGAATTGCCGAGAAGGACGACAAACGAGCCAAAGAGGTCTTCTCGTTCTACTTTGACCTGTACCAGGCGGTCAGAATCATCGCCAGCAAGGTCTCGGCGGGCGGATACATCTGCTTCGTCGTCGGGAACCGGCGTGTGAAGGGCATCCAGCTGCCGACGGACAAGATATGCGCAGACTTCTTCGAGAGTGAGGGCTTCGCACACATCAAGACAGCTGTTCGGGCGATCTCCAACAAGCGGATGCCCGGGGAGAACTCACCGTCCAACGTGGCAGGGCAAAAGGACGTAACAATGCGATATGAATATGTCGTGATACTCCAAAGATGCTCGTCTCAGCCTCGGCGGCAGCCAGCAAAGCCGACCCGGACGTTGCTAACTCAGAACTGACAACTGGTGACTGCGAACCGCTCCTAAGCTGAAAACCGCGCGCGCAAGACCCATTTGCCGCGTCAGCTCTTCTCCTTCGAGGAAAACTCTTTGAGAGCCTTGACCAGCTTCTCGAGCTTCTGGTCTGCTAGGTAGTTGATCGTGCCCTTGGGAAACTTGCCCTTCGCGTCGGCCTTGCCCGCTGGCACGCCGGTCAACACTTCAAGACCCTCATCGATCGTGTCAACAGGATAGACGTGAAACGAACCTTCGGCGACGGCCTCAACGACGTCCCGGCGGAGCATGAGCGATTCAACGTTGCGACTCGGTATCATGACGCCCTGTTTGCCAGTTAGTCCTTGGGCCTTACAGACATCAAAGAACCCCTCGATCTTGTAGTTGACGCCGCCGATGGGCTGGACCTCCCCTTTCTGGTTGACCGAGCCAGTAACCGCGATGCCCTGCTTGATCGGCACGCCTGAGAGGCTTGACAGGACGCAGTAAAGCTCCGTTGACGAGGCGCTGTCGCCATCGATGCCCGAGTAGGACTGCTCGAAACAGATGCTGGCGGAGAGGTTGAGCGGCTTCGTTTGGCCAAACCGGTGCCGCAGGAAGCCCGCTAGGATGAGGACGCCTTTGTCGTGGGTGCTCCCGGAGAGATCAGCCTCGCGCTCGATATTGATAATGCCACTGTCGCCGGCCGCTGTGGATGCGGTGATTCTTGCAGGTTGCCCGAACGTGTAGTTTGCGGTGGCGAAGACGGCGAGTCCATTGACCTGACCGACTTTTGCGCCATCAGTGTCGATCATGATCGTCCCGTCCTTGATCATTTGTTTGAGTTTTGTCTCAAGGAGGTTGTTTCGCCTGATGGCAGCATCGACCGCGGCCTGCACGTGCTCCTCGGAGACCGATTTTGCAGCCTTCTTCAGGGCGATGAGGTTCGCCTCGCTCATCAAGTCAGCGAGCTCCCCAAACCGCGTCGAGACCCTATCCTTACGGCCAGCTTTTCTGATCGCATACTCTAGCACGGTGCACAGGGCGCTTTTTCTGAAGCGCATTAGCTTCTGGCCGTGCCTTATCTTAGAGACAACGGACATGAATTGGGCTACGTTCTCCGGCTCAAGTGGCATTTGTGTGTCGAACTCGGCCTTTATTTTGAATATCTTCTTGAAATCATCGTCCAGCTCGTAAAGCATGTCGAACATCACCGGATCGCCGATCATAACGACCTTGACGTTGAGCTCGATAGGCTCCGGCTGCAAAGAGTGTTGCCCAAACGGGAAGCCCAATTCAGGGACGGATATCCTGAGCTGCTGGTTCTTCAGCGTGCGCTTCAGCTGCTCCCAGACGCCCGGCTGGGTCAGGATGTCGATCGCATTGACGATTAGGTAGCCGCCGTCCGCGGCCAGGAGCGAACCCCCCTTGATCTGCATGAAATCGGTGCGCCATTGGCCCGGCTGCTCGAGCACGAGGTCAATGATGCCGAAAAGGTTTCTGGGCGTTGGCTCTGTCTCGATAACGATGGGCGTATCCTCTCTGTCCGTATTGTCCAGAAGAACGTTTACACGATAGCGCAGAAACGGGTCCAGCTCGCCGTATGACTTCGCATCTGAAGCGGCTGCAACCCCATGGGATTCCTCGCCGGCGCTCCTGAACAGATTCACGTTCTCGACAATGCTCTTGCCGACAGCGCCCAGGTACTTCGAGAGCTTCTGGTTACCGTATTTCTCCTTGAGATCATCGATAGTACCCTCAATCAGGGCCTCTCCAAATCGCATCGTCAGGTGCTTCATCCGCCTCAGCGCCTCGGCCTCGAGGCGCCGGATGCGTTTGAGGACATCGGCGAGATCACGTTTGAGATTCTGATAGAGAGTCTTGAAAGCAGCCATGTCGTCAACTTGGGCCTTGCCCTCCGCGACGGCGTGCTCAAAATCCTCAAAAGTTGCCGGCTTGTCATCCAAGACCGGGAAAACATCCGGAACGACGAGCGGGCCAACCTTCACCTGGGCAACCGTAAATTTCGTCCCCTCAAGCTTCTTCTCGAACTCATCAATCAGGGCACGCCCCCTGGCCTTCACCTCGTCCTCGAGCTTCTGGCTTGCCTCGCCAAATGACTTGTCCTCCAACAGCCGCGGGACCTGCTTCTTGAGCCGCTCGATCAGCTCGTCCATATCATTCTGAAGCTCCCTGGCCTGACCCTTCTTAAGCTCTATGAGAACGGGCTTATCCGGAGACGAGAAGTTATAGACGTAGCATCTGTCCGGAGGCAGCGGCGACACGGCCTTGATGCGCTTGACGATCTCCTTGACCGAAGACCTTCTGCCAGTTCCGCTCAACCCACACACAAAAACGTTATAGCCACGGCTGGGGACCTCAAGTCCTGTCTTCAGCGCGGCAACGGCCCTGTCCTGACCGACAGTCCCCTGTGTCGGTTCGGCGTCCTCGGCCTTCTTTAGCGAGAAATCAAACTGCTTGCAGGACCATCGTAAGTCCTCAGGTTTCAACTCATCGATCTCAATCTTTGCCATCTCAACTTCCGCTCAACTTCATCGTTGTGATTCAATGCTCAGAACAACGAAACAGCATCCTACTGAAGGAGCTTGTGCCGTGCAAGCGCAAGTAGGGACAGGCCTCAAAAGAGACGACTGGCACCTCGAACAAGCCGACAATCGCACCACATCAGGCGCCGGGGGGATGCGCCACTTCAACCGTCGAGCACTCTTCTGACATGCCTCAGTAGGTCATCCGGGGTGAAAGGCTTACTGATGAACCACTTCTTCTTCGCAGGCCCGCTGACGTGTTTAATGGCGTCGTCGGTGTAGCCCGACATGAACAGAACCTTTGTGCTCGGACAGCGGTTCGTTATGACCTTAGCAAGCTCCTCGCCCTGAATCTCCGGCATAATCACGTCCGTCAGCAGCAGGTCAACTCCATCGCCGAGCTCCTGGGCGATCACCATTGCCTCGCCGCCCGAGGCGGCAGTTTTCGCATCATAGCCCGCCATCGTGAGAACGCGCTCTATGAGGTCCATCACGGCGAGCTCGTCTTCAACCACCAGTATCGTCTCACCTCGCCCTTGAACTACCGGCTGGGGCTCGCTGACCTCCACAACGTTCTCAACCCGCATCGCCTCCTCACCAACAGCAGGCAGATAAATCTTGAAGCAAGTCCCTTTCCCCAGCTCGCTCATAACGTCGAGGCGCCCGCTCGACTGCTCAACGATGTGATAGACAGTGGACAGACCCAGACCTGTGCCCCGGCCCATCTGCTTAGTAGTGTAGAACGGCTCGAATATGTGCGAGACCGATGCAGGGGCGATCCCCTCGCCGGTATCGGACACCGACAGGACCACGTAGGCCCCAGGATCAATATAGCCATGCGACGTTCTGCGCCGGAGGCGTTGCAGAAGTGAGCGTGTTCTCATAGAGAGTGTCCCGCCATGAGGCATCGCGTCTCTCGCGTTGACGGCAAGATTCATGATAACTTGCTCCATCTGGACCGAATCCACTCTGATCGAGGCAAGATTCTTCTCCAGGTCAAACTCTATCTTGATGTCCTCGCGTATCAGCCGCTTCAACATAGAGTTCATCTGTCTCAGAACGTCATTGAGATTGAGGACTTCGGCTACGGTTACACGTTGCCGACTGAACGAAAGAAGCTGCCTTGTGAGCTTGCTCGCCCGGTTCGCAGCGGTGAGCACCTCCCCCACTAGCACACGAGACTTGCCGGCGAGCGAGGAATCAGACCTCATCATGTCAAGGTTCCCGACGATCGTCGTCAATATGTTGTTGAAATCGTGCGCAACGCCTCCGGCCAGCCGCCCAATTGCCTCCATCTTTTGCGATTGAAGCAGCCGCTCCTCCGTCTGTTTCCGCTCGGAGATGTCGCGCATCACGAAGATGAGCTCTTTGGGCTCGCCGCTATCATCGTTCAAGATAGCTAGGCTTGTCTCCGTCCAAACAGGCGTCCGGTCCTTGCGCCGCACCTCCTGCTCGAATGTGGGCGCAGTATCGCTCTTGGCCACCTGTTCAGCAATTCTCTCGGAGCTCATCTCCAGGACGGCTGGCAGCGAAGCAGGAGTGAAGAGGTCCTGCTTTCTGAGGGACCTTGCCTCGTCCACGGAGTAACCCAACAGCTGCGTCACGGAGGGGCTGATATAAGTGGCTTGTTTTGTCTTTATGTCAAACACCCAGATCACGTCCGATATGTTCTCGGCAAGAAGCCTGTAACGCACCTGGCTCTTCTGCAACGCCTCAGCTGCACGCTTTGTGGTTTCCACAGCCTTCCTGCGCATCGTAAGAAGCCTCGAAACCAGCACACCAAACGCAGCAAAACTGGCCGTCGTGAACAGCCGCTTCTGTAGCTCGCGCATCGACCCCGGCCGTATAAGACCGTCGACAAACGAGCCGCCGAAGAAAAACCACCCATCAACAAAAGAATACACAACCCAGACGAAAAGCCCCGCCGCAATCGACAAGAACACTATCTTGTGTTCAAGCTTCATCCGTCTGGCCCTCTTGAGCAGCGGATGGTTCGTCATCTCCCGGAAGTCCATATTACCAGTATTACGTTTTGGAGTTCTTTTGGCAACAGGAGATGTAAAGCCTGAAGACCCCGCTCTAGATGGCAATCCCAGGGGCTCGCATCAGGCGCCGCACCACTTAATGCCTCACAGAACCACTCCAGCCGATCATGGGAGGCCCGAGCGGGGTCAGCTGTCCAGCACCTCCCGCACTTTTTTGAGCAGCTCCTCCGAGGCAAAAGGCTTATTTATGAAGTTCACCCCTTCGTCCAAAATGCCCCTGTGGACAATCACATTTTCGGCATAGCCAGACATGAATAAAATCTTGAGATCGGGATACAGGCGGCGGGTTATATCCGCCAGGTCATTGCCCGGCATGTCAGGCATCACGACATCGCTCAGCAGCAGGTCAATCGTTTCCCCTGATTCCTGGCAGACCGCCATTGCCTCACCGGCCCCGGAACACGCCTTGACCTTGTAGCCAGCTCTAGTTAGGACTCGCTCCACTAGGTCTCGCACTGCCCGCTCATCCTCGACCACGAGGACCGTCTCGCCCCTTCCCTCGAGCGAGCGAGGCGCTGTCTCAGCTCTCTTTGTCTGAATAGACATCTCTTCAACTGCCGGGAAATACGCCTTGAAGCAACTCCCCTCGCCCTCAACGCTGTAAACGGAGATGCTGCCTCCTGCCTGCTTCACAATCCCATACACCGTCGAAAGCCCCAGACCAGTGCCCTTGCCCATCTGCTTCGTCGTGAAAAACGGCTCAAAAACGTGCGAGAGCGTCTCCTGGTCCATTCCCGCCCCAGTGTCCGTTACGGCTAGCATCACGTATTGCCCCGGCTCCATATAAGCGTGTTTGCTACAGTAATCTCTGTCTAGAGAAGCTACTGCAGTCTCTATCGTAAGCTTGCCACCATGCGGCATCGCATCCCTTCCATTCAGTGCGAAGTTCAGAATCACCTGCTCAACCTGCGACTCGTCCGCCTTGATGGATGGGATATCCGGCTGCAAGTAGGTCTGTATCTCGATGTCCTCTCGTATCAGGCGCCTCAACATCTTGTTCATGCCTCGGACGACGTTATTGAGGTTTAACACTTTTGGGGCGATTATTTGCTTACGGCTGAATGCCAACAGGTGCCGTGTCAAATCGCTCGCGCTGATCGCTGCGGCCCGCACCTCCTTGATATCCTCCAGGCGAGGGTCGGACGCAGGCATGTCCATGCTCACTAGGTCCAAGTTGCCGATGATCGCAGTCAAGATGTTGTTGAAATCATGCGCGACCCCACCGGCGAGCCGGCCTATCGCCTCCATCTTCTGCGCCTCAAGCAGCCGCTCCTGTGCCCGCTTGTGCTCCGTGATGTCCAACAACGAAGCGACGCTTCTTGAAGTCCCCGGAATCAAATCAACGTTCAACAAAATGTCTCTGATGTCGCCATCTTTGCGGACGAAGCGGAACTCATACTGCCTCGGAGCCTCACCACTTAACGATCTCCTCGCGATGTGGTACTCTTTCATCCTTTGCAGGTCTTCCTCGACCACAAATTGGGTCCAGGCCATATTGCCCTCGATCTTTTCTTTACAATGCCCGCTGAGCTTTTCGAATTCGGCATTCGCCATAGAAATGGTCGTATCCTGCTCAAGAATGACTGTCGCTGTCCCTGTGTTCTCAAACATCACCCGATACAACTTCTCGCTCGCTCTCAGGGCATCCTCCGCCCGCTTGCGCTTCGTGACGTCATTATAAATCGCAACAATCTCCCCAGAAGGCAGCCTGTAAACATAATTCTCTCGCCACCCGGTAATCCTCTCGTCCTTGTAAAGGCTGTTCGGATGATGTTCCGGCACGCCTGTGTTCCAAACCCTCTGAAGCACTTCCAAAAGCCCGAACTCCTTCACCCCCGGGAAACACTCAGTTACCCTTCTGCCGATAACATCTTTCCTCGATACATCTTCAATCTCCTCCCCAGCCCGATTG
>CAZKNE010000080.1:0-7986 GCA_964554005.1 uncultured bacterium
ATATGCAAGATCGGTATTGGCCCGACCTCGAACCCAGCCGGAAGATAGACGTCGGCCATCCAGGGCTCGATGGAATCCGACAGCCCATCCTGCCCAAAGGTGAAGACCGTCCCGTCCGGCATCAACAGACCGATATAGACATCGACCGTCACCGGCTCACCATCGTTGCTGGCCGAGAGGCTAACCTCGATCGTATCGCCCGATTGGTAGCTATCGGCGTCCGTGTCGATAGTTACAGTCGGCGTGGCGGCAACCAGAGTCGCACATGTCGTTATCAGCGCAAGAACACCTGCGCAGAGAATCACCGTCGCTGCATAGCTTCCTGTCTTCATCCGTTTCTCCCTTTGGTCTTTTCTTCTGTATTAACCTATTGATTCATTGACTTCCGTTTCGGTCCTGCCGGAACCTCACCGTTTGGCCGGTATGGGATAATGGAATCCCATATCCACGGTCCCCGAGTCGGGCGTGCCGTCGGCCTGCGTAGTCATTTTTGAGAGGCCTGCGTCCTTGGCTGACCTGCTACCGGTATTTACGCATGGGCCTTTCGGGCTGAGATAATAATCGCCATGAGGTCCCCTCGTAAACTGCGGATTGCTACTAATGTTTCCGGTTCCTTCATCCCCATTCTCTATGCAAGAATAACTCGCAGAACAGTTCCAGAGATCGATCCCATTGCCCCAGAATATGCAATCAGTGATCTTGGGCAAAGTGTCCGCACAGAATATGCCACCCCCATAAGTTCCTGAGTTGCCCTCGACAGTGTTGTTGAAGACCGTTGGTGAACTATAATTGAGGCAAAAGACCCCACCTCCCGAGTAAGCCTCGTTTCCGGCAATTACGTTATTGGAAATCCTCGGGGAGCAGTGGTCTTCACAAGCTATCCCCCCGCCTTCTCCGTCCCATACATCTGCGGAGTTGTTTAGGATTGTGTTGCATGAGATCATCGGTGAACTATAAATGAGACAGCGGATGCCACCCCCGGCGTCCTCTGCATGGTTATCTCTAATCGTGTTGTACGAGATGTCGGGTGAGCTGTTTAGTTTGCAGACAATCCCCCCGCCGCTGGCAAAGGCGGAGTTGCCGCTGATGGTGTTGTCTTCGATCGTGGGCGAACTCTCCTCAAGGCAGCATATCCCACCGCCCTCGTAACCTGCCCAGTTGTCGGTAATCACGTTGCCTTTTATGTTCGGTGCGCTCCTAAGGCATATAATCCCCCCGCCGCAGTCGTCGCTGTCCTCGGTCGATCCGTCCGCATGGCCCCCCGTTATCGTAAACCCCTCAATGCTCAGGTTGTTTGAGCCCTCGCAAAAGATGACATGGTCGGCCGCGGCCGCAGCATCAAGCACGGTGGTCTCGCGGTCCTCTCCCCGGAGTGATACCCAGCTTTTTGTGTTGAGCGGGAACGTCTCTCCGTTGCTGTCCGAGGCATATCTTGCCGCCGACACGTGGATTACTGCCGGTCGCGCCTCGGAGCCCACGACTAGTGCAAGTGCATGCGTTATCGTCTTGAAGGGAGCTTCCCCGGTTCCGGGGCCAGAGTCGCTGCCCGCTATGGCATCAACGAAGTAATGACGGCCGCCTTGCTGGACTATTAGAGAGCCGGTATCAGACTCGGACCACTGGCCGTCGTTGTCCTGAACTTTGTATGAAATGGTGTGCGTTCCAACCGTCAGGTCGCTCGCATCCATCGAGAAGTCCTCTTCAGTGCTCAAGAGACCGTCCAGGTCCGAACGCCACTCGTATCCCTCAATTGTGCCATCTATGTCGAGGCCATGACCCGTAAACTCAACGACGTCCTCGCCCTGAGTCGCGGGATTGGGATAGATACCATCAATATAGGCCGTCGGCGCGACTTGTCCGCTCTCGATCGCGAACGGCGCGAAGCTGACGTCGCTGACGAACTCAAGCGTTCCGGGGGACGTCAGGCCAGCGGCGAACTGGAAATCGCCCAGCACGCCAGCCGGCACATCAAGATGCAAGATCGGTATTGGCCCAATCTCGAAGCCAGACGGGAGATAGACATCGGCCATCCAGGGCTCGATGGAATCCGACAGCCCATGCTGCCCAAAGGTGAAGACCGTCCCGTCCGGCATCAACAGCCCAACATAGACATCGACCGTCACCGGGTCGCCATCGTTACTGGCCGAGAGGCTTACCTCGATCGTGTCGCCCGCGATATAGACTTCCTTGTCCGTATCGATAGTTACAGTCGGCGCCGCGGCAACCATAGTCGGAGATATGGCGACCATCGCGAGAACACCCGCGCAGAGAATCAGTGTCGCTGCATAGATTCCTGTCTTCATCCTTTCCTCCTTTTGTCTTTTTCTCCTGTTCTGACCTATTGATTCTTTGACTTCCGTTTCGGTCCTGGCGGAACCTTACCGCTTGGCCGGTATGGGATAGTGGTAGCCCATATCGACCGTCCCGGTGTCGGGCGTGCCGTCCGTCTGCGTAGTCCGGTCGGAGAGGCCCGCCGTGATGGCCAACTTGCTCCCTGCATTGATAGAAAGGCTTAAGGGGTCCAGATAGTAATCACCCAATGGGCCCGTGACAAAGATCGGGTTGCTGTGGATGTTCCCCGTACCCCCGTCCATGTCCTCTATGCAGCAATAAGTCGCCGAACAGTCATAGAGATCGTCGCCGTTGTCCCAGATGATGCAGTCGTTTATGACGGGCAATGAGTCGTTGCAGGAAATGCCGTCGCCATCCTCAGCCGCCTGGTTACTCACTATTGTGTTGAAGCAAAGGGTTGGCGCACAATCGCCACAGTATATCCCGCCGGCGGCGGCTGCTGACGAGTTGCCAACGATGATATTGTTCGAGACCAGAGCGTCAGCCTCCGTGAGGTGTATCCCTCCGCCATGTCCGTTGAAAGCGCCTATTGAGGAGTTGCTGGTGATAACGTTGTCCTTGATAGTCGGCGAGCCATAAGAGCAGTATATACCCCCGCCATAGCTCGCTGAGTTATCGTATATGTCGTTGCCCTGTATCACCGGCATACCGTCCGGGCTTCTCTCTCCTGTGCAATGTATTGCGCCGCCGCGAAAGCCGGTCGCCTCGTTGCCCGAAATGGTGTTGTCTGTGACGGTTGTTTCAGCATCACAGTATATCCCGGAGCCAATGTTGTCGCTGACGGTGTTCGAAGTTATTGTCGGCGAGCTGTTGAAGCCGGATATTCCGCCGCCCAGGCTGGCCGAGTTGTTAGTTATCGTGTTCCCTGATATCACCGCTGGACTGCCGTCGTGGCAGTATATTGCGCCTCCGCCATACGCATCATTGCCGGTGATGATGTTGTTCAAGATGCTGGGTGAGCTTTGGCAGCAGTGCACCCCCCCACCATAGTGCTCGAGCACGGGGCCATCAGCGTGGCCGCCTGTTA
This sequence comes from uncultured bacterium, assembly GCA_964554005.1. Taxonomy (GTDB): domain Bacteria; phylum B130-G9; class B130-G9; order B130-G9; family B130-G9; genus B130-G9. Next base: position 3,380 of record CAZKNE010000080.1, read on the forward strand.
TTGTGAAGTCCTCAATTGTGAGGTTACTCACGCCATCGCAGTATATCACGTGATAAGCAGCATCCTCGGCGTCGAGGACAGTCGATTCAGGATTTTCGCCCCGCAAAGAAACCCAGCTTCGCATATTCAACGGGAAGACCTCAGCGTTTGTGCTTGCCGAGTAGGTGCCGGCCGCGACGTGAATCCTTGCCGGGGCAGTCTCTGAGGCCTCGACCACCGTCAGGGCATGAGTTATCGTCTTGAACGGCGCATCATAAGACCCAGTGTTGGAATTGTCACCCATTTGTACGTTGACGAACCGGTCATTCCCTAGCTCGATAGTCAGCCCCTCAGTGACTGGCGCGGACCACGCGCCATCGTTATCCTGAACTTTGTATGAAATGGTGTGCGTCCCAACGGTCAAGTCAGCCGCCTCTATCGAGAAGTCCTCGTCCGTGCTAAGGACGCCGTCCAAGTCCGAACTCCACTCGTGCGCCTCGATCCAGCCGTCTCGGTCCTCACCGTGCCCCGCAAACTGTATTGTGTCCTCGCCCTGTGTAGCGGGGCTGGGCCAAATCAGATCAATGTAGGCCGTTGGCGCCGGATGGGCACTTTCGATTCTGAACGGCGCGAAACTGATTTCGCCGATGAACTCGGGTGTCGAGGCGTTGGTGAGTCCTGCGGCGAACTGGAAATCGCCCAGAATCCCGTCCGGGACCTCGAGCGCGAGGATAGTCATCGGCCCGAAATCGAATGGTGATGGGATGTAGATATTGGGTATCCAGCACTCGAACCGGTCCGTCCATCCATGTTGACCATAGATGAAAATGCTGCCGTCCGGCAGGATCAGCCCGATGTAAACGTTCACGCTTATCGGCGTGCCATGATTCTGCGCAGATAGGCTAACCTCGAGCGTATCACCCGCAACATAGACTTCCCTGTCCGTATCAATAGTTATCGTCGGCGTGGCGGCAGCTATCAAAGGAAGCAACGCAACTAATAGGACAGCAGCACCCAGCACAGTGGTTGCCATTTGAGAAGAAATACGACGACCCATCTTCAGACCTCCTCCATTGCTTTGTCGAATAACATCCTCACTCATTTTAACGATTGCACCTTAATTGTTAGAGCAAGTTTCAAAAAGTATCGCATACCTCGCTCCTCATTGCAAACTAGAAAGGATTCTTATTAACAACCGGTTCTAGTGATGCTCTCCTCTTGCCGTTGGAAGGGCAGCGCCGGGCGAGCAGCACAAGGGAGGGCCCGCACAGGACCCGGAGGGTTACCGGGCGCTCTTGCCCTGGTCCTGCTGGCGGCGGAGCCAGAGAAGTCGCTTCTGGATGTCCCTGTTATTGGGGGCGATCTGCTGGGCCTCGAGAAGCTGCTCCTCGGCGGCGTCCGCCCTTCCCTGACTGGCGAGGTCCGGGCAGTTCCCGGGGCACCTATCCACTGCCGTTTTCAAGGCCGGGTCTGAGCGAAGGCTAGCTGCATCGTTGCAGTCCTCGTAGCCGTGAATAAGACGTCCGCCAAAGCCGACCTCGACAGGCTTCTTGCGCTTGACCTTTGACTCACGCTTTCTGATACACTATCTCATCGTGCGGTTTTCTTTGTTATCGCTCATAATAAACGTATGAAAGCAACGATAACACGGGTGGCTCGGCAAGAGTGCCCCTGTTTATGGGTTATTTTGGATAATGTGAAAAAGGGAGGATATTGAGAATGAAACGGAGAGCACTTTTTTTGTGGTCAATATGCACGGTGCTCGTGTTGACGTGCTGTCTATTCGTTATTGCGGACGAGGTGCACCTTGTGAATGGTGACCGCATCACGGGCGAGGTTAAGAATATGGAGAAGGGCATTTTGCTCATAGTCGCCTATGCTGGCGAGGTTAGGGTGAAGTGGGCCGACGTGAGCTGCATATCCACGGATGTGCCGCACAAGTTTGTCCTGAAGGACAACCAGGTCCTCTTCGGGCAGGCCATCTGCTCGACGGATGGGACGATTAAGGTCGTTGGGGACGTGGTTGGAGAGTCGCTTCCGATACCTGTCTCGGAGTTCGCCGCAATCAATCCCTCGCCGCCCGGGCCGGCGGTGAAATACACAGGTAGCCTTGCAGCGGGATACAGCCAGACCGACGGTAACACCGAGACGATGGCAGCAAACGCGTCGGCGCGATTTGTGGCGAGGTCAAAGCGGCAGAGGTTTACGCTCAAAGGTAAGTTCAACTATGGTGAGACCGACCGGGTAATGACCTCACGCAACGCCGCGGGTAGCTTGAAATACGATTTCTTTGTTACGAAGCGGTTTTATGCCTATACACATTCGCTGTTCGAGCGCGATGACTTCGCCGATCTCAGGCTGAGGAGCACACTCGGCGCAGGCGCCGGCTATCAGGTGATTGATACTGAGCGTGCCTCATTCTCGCTCGAAGCTGGGCCGTCCTACTTGAATAACGATTTCGAGACGGCATCGGATGAGAACTACGTGACTGGACGTTGGGGTGCTGACTTCAGCCTGAAGATAATCCCTGGCCGGATTCGGTTCTTCCACAGCCATGAAGGCTATTACAGCTTTGACGACCAATCGGTCTATATCACGAGCGAGACAGGACTGCGTCTGACCATCGTTGACAACTTTTTCGCCCACGCGGGCGTGGATTACGCCTACGATAGCAACCCAGTCGAGGGCAAAGAGAGATACGACGTGACCTATAAATTCGGGTTGGGTTACGAGTTCGAGCTGTAGAGCGCGAGTCGTGGCCTCCCCTCTCTCCGCATCAGATAAGGCTGAATCGCTGCCCAAGGAGTTCCTCGAAGAGCTGCGGCGATTAGAGAGGACGTATCTCGACGAGACGGAGCCCGCTCGTCAATCAGGTTTCCTGGGCGGTGAGTCGCGATGGAGAGTCGAGCGGGAGCTTATTCTCGAGGCCGTCGATGCGGACGGCGACTTCCTGGACGTCGGCTTCGCCAACGGTTACCTGCTGGAAGGCCTCGTGAATTGGGCAGGGGAAGGCGGCATCAGCTTGACGCCATTCGGAATCGACCAGGGCGCAGGCCTCATCGAGCTTGCCAAGCGACGCCTCCCCCGATTCGCCTCACACTTCTGGGCCGCAGATGCTTGGGATTGGTCGCCGGGTCGCAGTTTCCACTATGTCTATACGATGACAGACCTTGTCCCGGAGCGCCTGCTCCAGGACTACCTCGTCCGAGTGATGGACCGCTATGTGGAGAAAGGGGGGCGGCTCATCGTCGGCGGCTACGGCAGCTACTCGAAGAACCAACCGGCTCCTGACATCACCGCGATTCTCACGGCCTTTGGCCTTCGCGTCGCAGGCTCCGCTGCCGTCGGCCACTTGCCCATCTCGCACATCGCCTGGGTGGAGGTGGAGTGATCCCGACACTGTCTCCCCATCGATGACACTTCACCGCGGTTAACGAAACCCGGAATCCCTCACGCCGCCAGTTCCTTCTGAATCTCCTCGCGCCGGCTCCAAGGGATACCCCGGACATCGTAGTTTCGGAGCGCGTCCAGGACCGCCGGTGAAACCGGCCGCTCGCCGTCGTTAAGGAACGCAAACGCCTTGGAGGCGGGCGGCCGGACTGCCTTTGTGTCAATCCAGGCAAAGGCTACTCTCTGGGCTGTGTCCCGGCCTGGATGGTTGACAGTCTGGAGAATCCGCTCCGGCTGGAGGCGCGACTTGGGGATCACGAAATCGAAAAGGTGGTCGTAGCCGGTTTTACCGGTGAACTTAACCTTCGGCGTGAAGCGCACATTGTGTGAATCAAGCCATGCCACCACATCTTCATAGAACAGGCTGGCCACCGTTGGCTCCGCCAGATAGAACATGTCGTTCACGGCCATAATCGCCTGAACCAGGTTGTGCTTGCGTAGCGCGAAGTTATCGGGCGAGGCGTGAACCAGAAGCGCGTTGTCTTCCGATTGCACGCCGAAGCCGTTCAAGGTCATCTTGAGCAGGTCCTGCCGCTTAGGGCTCTGCAGCTTACACCCGGACAGGGAAAGATCATCTATGGTGTAACCGTCGTCTGTCAGCAAGAAGCCGCCGTTCTGCTTTTTGGCATAAATCTGAATGTAATCATTGTGCCGGTCAAGATAAGGGGTGGTAATCTCGACCCACTTGTCAATCTGACGAACGACGGTCTTGTCCCTCAGCCACGCCAAGTAATCGTCCAACAGTTTTTGGATCTCCTGCATCACGAGAAGATACCTCGCACGATGATCGGCGGTCGTGTGATGTTGCAGAATCGCATGAAGTCTTGCAGTGTGCGCCACAGGTCTGAAGTCTTTCCGAATCTGTCAGTAGGCACCGGAATGGCCCACTTGTCCCCAAACCCCTCCCGATAAAGGTGAAGATGTGGACTCGCGATTTCCTGATCGTCTGGATTCCGGTGAGGCTTGCCCCCGAAATCGAGCCGAACCAGGATGAGAACTTTACGGGCTCGGTTCTGATACGTGCCCTTCCGAAGGACAATTCTGCTCCGGGATACATCGAGCAGGAATCTCTCACGCTTGTCCGTCGATTGCAGCGGGATCTCAATTGGGTCGTCACCCGAGGCTGGGAAATCGTGCTGTTCATCATTGACACGGTGCTTCTCAAGAGCGATTAGCGA
>CAZKNE010000081.1:0-7986 GCA_964554005.1 uncultured bacterium
GATAGAGCGACGGACTACGGATCCGTAGGTTGGAGGTTCGAATCCTCTTGGGCGTACCACATCCTGAAGGCCGATCTCACCGATGACACATCTCAAAATCACAAAACCCGCTACCACGAAAATAGGGGTAATCGGGGATTGTCAGGGTAAGTTTACTGCACAATTACTGCACAATAGGATGTTGTTAAAGATTCGGGCTGAACTTTTACTTGAGAGAGATGCTGTTAAAGAATCTTTAGTGCAGTGGGGTGCGACAGGTAGGAATGCTGCGCCCCCGCGCGGGATTGCGGGGATTGCACTGTCCAGTCCGCTTGGTTAGAGCGTCAAGCGGCATGGATCACCTCCCGATTCGAGAGGATTTGCCTGCGGCGATAGAGATTGCGCAAGGCTTCCTTGTGCGAACCTGTTTTTGCCTTCGCAAAATCTTCTGAGACAAGGAGGTTCTTGCAACGCACCCCTCAAGACCATACAATTCCCAATATCTGTTCGTTAGAGAAACCGTGTCCTAAAGAGGGCTTCTAATGGCCGTGTTTCGCAGCTCGGAAATCGCGATTATTCTGCTGGTGATTGGCTTCGTCGTCATTCTTGCGCTTCTTTATCCGGAGTGGCAAAAACTCACAGTTCCAGGTGGCCCCACGGGGTCGGCCCAATCGTTTTCGCTCAAGCCGCCCAAACTGACCACCCAGGAGGGAGGGCCAACACGCCTGGGCGCTCACCGGCCTCTTGAACTGGTCTGGTCATTCCAAACGCAGCATAAATGGCAGTATCGCGACCCGTTTCTCAAAAAAGCTGTTGACCAGAGCGGGGGGGCGATCTGCTCCGACATCGTCGTGGCTCACGACAGAATCTATTTCGGGAGCGAGGGTGGCTTCGTTTACTGCCTCTCGCTGGACGGGAGGCCAGTATGGAGTTTCGAGACGTTTGGCGCCAAGATGGGCAAGCCTGTTGCCACCCAGGACCGGCTCTTCTGTGGGTCTGAGGACAACTACCTTTACGCCCTTGCCCCAGAGACGGGCCAGCAGCTCTATCGCTTCAACGCAAAGTCCGAGGTCCTGACGACGCCACTTGTCGTCGGCGATCGCCTCATAGTCGCTGCGCGGATGGGGCGCATCTTCGCCCTCGGGCCCGCATTCGGGAGGGAGCTCTCGGTCTAACGGCATGACAATATGATCAACTCATCTCCTGCAAGCGACGGCAAAACCGTGTACATTGGCTCCGATTCCGAGAAGCTGCTGGCGCTAGACCTTCTGTCCGGCGAGCTTGAGTGGTCTTTTGACACCAAGAGTGCCGTGCGTTCCACTCCGGTCGTCGCCTCAGGTCGTATAATCGTGGCGTGCTGGGACGGACGGCTGCTCTCGGTCTCAATCCCGACGCATCAGTTGCTGTTTGAGACGCAGCTTCGAGGATTCGTTAGATCCACGCCTCAGCTGGGCACAGGACGCATTTATGCCTCAACGCTTAACGGTTTTGTGTATGCGCTCTCGGCCACAGGCGGGGCCATTCTCTGGTCCGTTAAGTGTGGTGATGCGATCGAGGCCTCGCCGCTGTTGTCTTCAGACAAAAAGAGGCTGTATATCGGCAACTGGGACGGCATGTTCTACGTATTGGACGCTGACACCGGACACATTTTGGCATCGAGAGACCTCGGCTCGATGGTGTCCCGACGGTCAGCGCTAACGCCCGATGGGAAGGTCTTGGTTGGGACCAAGTCGGGCTTTATTTACTGTTTCTGGCCTTGAGCTGGCACATTATGGGGCTGAGGCGTGTGGTGTGGCTTGACGGCGAGATTAAATCGATGTGCGTGTTGTTGATGCAGAGCCTTTGGGTCTGCAATCGTTCATTGGTCTCAGTTCCTGACGAGGGTATGTTTGTTATTAGTTTCGACTGGGCGCAAATCGAGGTGTGATCATGGCAAAAGAGGCGCTAGTTTCTCTGATCGTTTTAGTATTAGTCCAGGTGGTATTAGCCCAGGGTCTTGTGTGGGCTACTGAATACTACGTCGATATCAACTCGGGGGACAATTCTAACTCCGGTCGTTCCGAGAGTGACGCCTGGCGAACGATCTCGTTCGCACTGGATAGCGTGCAGCAGGAGGCCTCGGCTTCTAATCCGGTCACGGTCTGCATCGCCCAGGGCACGTATTCGCCGGCTGCTGGTGAATTGTTCGGCCTCGTGATGCCGGGCTACGTCTCACTTAAGGGGGCTGGCGGTGATTTCAAGACGATCCTAGATGCGCAGGGCACTGATAGAGTCATTTACTGCTTCGCCCCGCAAGTTAGGATCTCTGACGTTGTGATCATGAACGGTAAGGCCGAGGGGGACGGCGCTGGCATATTTGCCGTCCGCTACTCGCCGATCATCGAGCGCTGCACCTTTGTCATGAATCGCATTCTCCGGGCCGGCGGAAGCGGAGCCGGGCTATCCGGTATATCGGAGGACTGTCATCCGGTCATCTTGGGCTGCAACTTCATTGCAAACAGGTCAGAGGCCTACGGGGGAGCAATCGCTTCTATAGAGGTAACCCTCGTCGATTGCTTGTTCGACTCCAACGAAGCGGGTGAGGATGGAGGCGCGGTGGAAGTCATCCTTGGGGAGGGCCTCATCGAGGGGTGTACATTCATGGGTAACATAGCTAGCATGGGAGGCGCGGTTCACAGCTATGGGGCGGAATCAATGGTTGTCCGACGTTGCGTAATGACGGGGAACGCTGCCTACGATGGCGGTGGCATCTTTTTCAACAATGTCGAAAACGCGCTGATTGAGGACTGCCAACTTCTCCATAACACGGCACAGCACAATGGTGGTGGCATCCTGCTCTGCGAGAGCTCACCCGTCATCAAGAACTGCCTCATTGCCCAGAATCAGACGGCCCGCTTTGGCGGTGGCGTTCAGCTGTCGACGGCATCGCCAGAGATTCGATGTACAACGATCGCAGACAACCGGGCCGGGCTCGAGGGAGACGGCCTGTGCTGCGCGTTCGATGGCAGGGCAATCATTGTCGATAGCATTCTTTGGGGCAATCGCGACAACGAGCTCATGCTGGCCACTGCCTCGTTCTCGGATATCCAGGACCAACTCATGGATGGGCCCGGCAACATCAGTGCAGACCCGTTTTATGTTCTGGGCGAACGATGCGATTATCTCCTCAGCCAGATTGGTGCAGGACAGGTCGCGGAAAGCCCTTGTGTTGGCGCCGGCAGCGCCTCGGCCAGCATCCTTGGAATGGCTTTTTATTCCACACGGACCGACAATGTCTCAGACACCGGGATTGTCGATATGGGCTATCATGTGCCCGTTGGCATGCCGAGGGTCTATGCCTGGCCGGATGCCGATTCCTACGTTCTGGGCGGGCGCTTCCGACCGATCGTTGCGGCGAGCAATGATGGCCCACCGATGTTTGTCAATGTTTATGCAGGATTCATTGGGCCGGTTGGCGAGGTCATTTGCCTTACTAACCACGGGGTTACGCTCGGCCTCTCGCCATGGGTCTCTGACCTGATCTTAGAACACGGCTTCTCTTTTGGACCAACTGTCCTTATGAAGCTCGGCATACCCTATGATTTGCCTGCTGGCGAATACATGTTCTTCATCGCGCTCTGCCCCCCCGGAACAACCGACCCCATCGGCTACCCCGCCTCATTTCGCTTCACGGTAGTCAGCTCACTTAGCCGTTAGAAATTGGCGCAGAGGTCGAAGATAGCCTTTTGCGCTAGTTCTTGGTGTCCTATGTGCCAAGCAGGGGACCTTTTGTGGCTTCGAGAGCCTCCTTGTGTTTCCCAGACCGGTTGCTATTCTCGCTACCGATTCTATCGAGCGATTAAAGAAGGAAAGGAGTGCCGCAATTGACCAGACCGATGGAGCTTGTCAGATACACGACAGACGAGGTGCTCGAGTATCATCGAGACAACTTCGGGGGAGGGGGCAAGTTCGAGATTATGAGCAAGGTCCCGGTTCGCGATGCGAAAGACCTGACGCTGGCGTACACGCCCGGCGTAGCGGAGGTGTGCCGCGCTATTGAGCGCGACCCAGACGAGGTGCATCGGTACACGGCAAGGGATAACACAATAGTAATCCTGACGGACGGGACAGCTGTCCTTGGGCTCGGCGACATCGGCCCTGAGGCGGGACTTCCTGTCATGGAGGGGAAGTCGGCTCTTTTCAAAATGCTGGCCGGGGTGGATGCGTTTCCCCTGTGCATCGGGACAAAAGACCCTGACAAGATAGTCGAGTTCGCCAAGCTGCTCGAGCCGTGCGTCGGCGGCATCAACCTCGAGGACATCTCCGCGCCTCGTTGCTTCGAGATTCTGAAACGGCTTAGGGAAGAGCTCTCGATACCGGTGTTGCACGACGATCAACATGGCACGGCGGTGGTCGTTCTGAGCGGTCTAATCAACGCGCTGAAGGTCGTCGGCAAGAGCCTGTCCGAGGTCAGGATTGCCGTCAATGGCGCTGGCGCCGCCGGTATTGCAGTGACGGACCTTCTGATGCGAGCTGGTGCAAGGGAGGTCATTCTGTGTGATACGAAGGGGGCCATCTATCGCGGCCGCTCAATTGGCATGAATCCCTACAAGGAGGCGATTGCTGAACGAACCAATCTTGAAATGGTGAAAGGCACGCTGGCCGACGCTATCAAAGGTGCAGACGTTTTCCTGGGCCTTTCTGTGGCAAACCAGGTTACTGGTGAGATGGTTCGGTCGATGGCGAGGGAACCAATTGTTTTCGCTATGGCCAACCCTGTGCCTGAGATAATGCCAGAGGAAGCTAAAGCGGCGGGCGCCAGGATCGTGGCGACAGGCCGCTCAGACTATCCCAACCAGATAAACAACGTTCTCGGCTTCCCTGGGATTTTCCGAGGCGCACTTTCGGCCCGCGCGAGCGATATCAACGAGGAGATGCTCATCGCTGCGGCCAATGCGCTTGCGGGGCTTGTCGGGGATGATGAGCTGCGGGAGGATTACGTAATCGCCAGCCCTGTTGACCCGCGAGCTATGCCGGCAGAGTCGCGGGCTGTAGCCCAGGCGGCCCAGGAGACAGGCGTCGCGCAGATAGAAGTCGATCCTGAGCAGGTCTATCGCTACACCGCCTACTTGCGTGAGGTTTTGGCGAAGCGCTACGAGTTCTCGGAGCACTATGTTCAGGAGCATCCGTTTAGTGCGTAATCTACATTGTAAAGGCTACTTTGGGGGTTGCAGCAATTGTCTGTTGTTTGCATCGGCTACGAATGTCCAGTTTGTAGAGCGAGAGAGAATAAGAACACACAATAGGTTTTGGTCGGGGCTTTTACGAAGGACTGAATACTGAGATTCGTTCTTCTAAGGTTTTGCCGCGCGTTGCTGGATGCATCTGAACTTGTGTCAAGCCAGCCAGGCTATCACCTCGTCGGCGACAAGAACGCCGTCGCCGGTGAGTTTGAGGATGTCATTCTGGATATTGATGAGTTTTGCGTTTGTTAGTTTTTGGATTTGATTTTGTCGGGTTTGTTTTAGGCTTATGCCTTCATCTCGGCGTAACTTACTAAGGCTAATACCTTCACGAAGCCGAAGACCAAGCATGATCGCCTCCTCTACCCGCTCCTCCACACTCAACCTCTCCGCCTCGCCGACCGCACTGCCGCCGTTGGCCATGCGCTCGACGTATTCAGCGACATTATCGACGTTTTTGCGGCGCACACCGTCGAGGTATGAGCTTGCCGCACAGCCGAGACCGATGTACTCGCCCCGACGCCAGTAATTGAGGTTGTGCCTGCACTCAAAACCGGGCTTAGCCCAGCTGGAGACCTCGTATTGGACATAGCCGGCAGCGTGGAGCACGTCGCGTATTGTCTCATAGGTCTGCCGCTGTTGATCGGGGGAAGGAAGGGCGAACTCGCCAGCTTTCAGGTTTTTGTGAAGGGTTGTGCCCTCTGGGATCGAGAGTCCATAGACGGAGATGTGTTCGGGGGCGAGCGAGACCGCAGTCTCCAGCGAGCGCATCAGCTCATCGAGCGACTCGCCGGGAGTGCCATAGATGAGGTCGATGTTGATATTGCGACATCCCATCGCGCGGACATTCTCGATACAGTTTCGGGCCTGATCGGCGCCATGTATTCTGCCCAAGAATCGCAAGACTCTGTCGTTGAAGCTCTGAACGCCGATGCTGATCCTGCGGCCGCCGCAGGCGAGAATCTCAGAAATGTATCTTGTGTCCACCGTGCCGGGGTTCATCTCGACAGTAACCTCAACGTCGGCCGACATTGGCAACATATTGAGGCAGCTCGCGAGTAGTTTGGTGAGGTGGGCCTGAGCAACAGCTGTCGGAGTGCCGCCGCCGATGTATATCGTCTCTACAATTCTGCGTTTGCTGGTCAGAAGCTCTGCGGTGCTTGGCAGGGCTGTTCCGATGAGGGCGTCGAAGTAAGCAGGGACGTTCTGCTGAGCGATTGGGAACGACACGAAATCGCAGTATTTGCACTTCCTGATGCAGAATGGGGTATGGACATAGACGCCAACTGGTTTCATAACATAGTAACCTTAGCCAGATGCCTGCCAGCACACAACACCTTGTCATTGGTTAAATGCGGTCGTCTGAATCATGCAGTTGGCACGTTCCTTGCTGCGAACCTGTCAAGTGTTGCCAGGACATCGTGGCCTGAGGCATTTACCGGGGGCAAGTCGGTGAGTAAGTTCAATTGGGTGAAAAAATGGTGATTCGGACTGACGGCTGGGCTATTCTTATGGTTCTTGAATGGAGGTAACGTAAGTATGAGAGAAGACAAGCGTGAGAGCGCCGTGGCCAAGCCCGTGTCGCTCGTCATGGGCACGGCAGGCCATATCGATCACGGTAAGACCGAGCTAGTAAAATCGCTCACGGGCATCAACACAGACCGCCTGAAGGAGGAGCAAACACGAGGCATTTCCATAGAGCTTGGTTTCGCCTACCTTGACCTGCCGGACGGGAGAAGGATAGGGATCGTTGATGTGCCGGGCCACGAACGCTTCATCAAGACTATGGTCGCCGGCGCGTCGGGCATCGACATCGTCCTTTTCGTCATTGCGGCCGATGAGGGCGTGATGCCGCAGTCGGTGGAGCACCTGGATGTCTGCCGTTTTCTGGGCGTCAAGTCGGGGCTTGTGGTGCTCACGAAGGCCGACCTTGTGTCGGATGAGGATGTGGAGCTTGCCCGCGAGGACGTTCGGAGTTTCGTAAAGGGCACTTTCCTGGAGCACGCAGCTGTGGTGCTTACGTCGGCCAAGACAGGCCTCGGCCGTGACGAACTTATGAGCGAGATCGTGCGCCTCGTTGACCGCGTTCGTGGGCATTCTGTCGCCGGGACATTTAGGATGCCGATCGACCGTTCGTTCACGATTCAGGGCTTTGGAACAATTGTAACGGGAACAGTCATCTCGGGGCGTGTGTCTGTCGGCTCGGCAGTTGAGGTCTATCCCCACGGGATGAGGACGCGAATCCGAAGGATTGAGACCCACAACACTCTGGTGCCCGAGGCGCTGCCGGGGCACAGGACAGCGATAAACCTTCCTAAGGTCTCCAAGAGTGAGATCAGGCGAGGCGACGTTCTCAGCGTGCCAAATGTGCTCAGGCCGGGCTATGTTTTCGACGTGCATCTTTTGCTCAATCGGAGTGAAAAGGCCGAGCTCAAGCCCGGGGCCAGGATAAGGTTCCACGTCGGCACAAAGGAGTCGCTTGGTCGGCTCTTTCCGATTGGCGATGCCGTGTTTGGTGCTGGGTTCGATGGGTTTGCACAGGTTAGGCTCGAGGAGGAAGTGGTGGCGTTGTGTTTCGACCGCTTCGTGCTGAGAACGTATTCGCCTGCTCACGTGATCGGCGGGGGCTTGGTGCTCACTGCGAGCAGCCGGCATCGTTTCAAGCTGCGAGGCGAGCTCGTCGAGCAATTGCGCACGATGAAGGACGGCTCAGATGCGGACCGCGTCGCCGTGTTTGTGAAAAGCACTTTCCCCGACCTGCCGACGCTGAGCCAGATCGCCACGC
>CAZKNE010000082.1:0-7957 GCA_964554005.1 uncultured bacterium
GCCATGGCGGCGGCCAATCTCTTCCGGCAGATAGCGAAGATCGAGAAGCATCACCGGGACCGATATAAAAGGCTCCTTTCGATGCTCGAGAGTGGAACACTCTACAAGCGGGATGAACCGCTCAACTGGAAGTGCAGTGTCTGCGGCTTCGTATATAACGGCACAGAGCCTCCGCCGAAGTGCCCCTGCTGCAAGCATCCTAAGGAGTATTATGAGCCTGAGGACGTTTCCTTCTTTTAGAGAATCCATGTGAGGGCATTGCGAGATGGCTATATATGAATGCAGCGTCTGCGGACACATCTTCGACGAGGATAGGGAGGGCATCAAGTGGGATGATCTGCCGAGTGACTGGTCTTGCCCGATCTGCGAATCCCCCAGGCCGTATTTCAGGCTACAGGGGCAAGGGTCTCCGCAGGAAGAGCCTGCGGCGTCGGACGAGCCGCAACGGTCTAGCGTGAGTCCTGATGACTACCTCTCTGGGTGGCGCAGGCACTCCGATCAGCTGGAGAGCCGCATGGCGGATATCCACGAGATCGCGAGGAGCGGCGAGTCCATACGCGAGCCGATGAGGTCAAGGAAGTCGGTTGTGTCGTGGGACGACATCCTCATAAAGGGCGCCCAGCTCGCAAGGATACCTCTGAACGATGATGACCTCGTCAACGCCAAGACGATAATTGGCCCCAGGGCGAAGAAACCACTCGTAATCGAGACGCCGATCTACGTCACTCACATGTCCTTTGGCGCGCTGTCCAAGCGGGTCATAACCGCGCTAGCCAAGGGGAGCGCCTCGGTCAAGACGGCGATGTGTTCTGGCGAGGGCGGCATCCTGCCAAACTCTATAGAAAACGCCCACAAGTTCATCTTCGAATACGTGCCAAATGAGTACAGCTTCACGGAAGAGAACCTTAGAAGGGTGGACGCCATCGAGATCAAGATAGGCCAATCCGCGAAGCCGGGGATGGGAGGCCATCTACCCGCGGTCAAGGTCACCGGTGAGATCGCGGCGATAAGAGGCCGTGCGCAAGGGTCCGACATCGTTAGCCCCTCCCGGTTCCGGGATATAAGGAACAGGGATGATCTCAGGAAGAAGGTCAATATGCTAAGGGAGGTCTCCGGCGGGAAGCCGATAGGCGTCAAGCTCGCCGCAGGAAATATCGAGGCGGACCTCGAGGTTGCGCTCTTTGCGGAGCCAGACTTCATCACGGTCGATGGTCGGGCTGGCGCGACGGGCTCTGCCCCGAAGTTCGTGAAGGATTCGACGTCGATCCCCTGCATATTCGCCCTTTATCGGGCGCGGAAGTTCCTCGATGAGAAGGGCGCGAGGGACGTCTCGCTGCTCATAACGGGTGGCCTGCGTATCTCGTCGGACTTCGCTAAGGCCATTGCCTTAGGCGCCGACGCTGTCGCAATTGGCACCGCGGCACTGATGGCGTGTGGATGTCAGCAGCACAGAATCTGCGGGACGGGCAAGTGTCCCGTTGGCATAACGACCCATGACCCAAACCTAACGCAGCGCCTCGACATCGACGAATCCGCCAGGCGCCTCTCAAACTTCCTCAGGGTGTCAACTGACGAGCTAAAGACTTTCGCCAGGCTCACCGGCAACGATGACGTGCATAAGCTCTCGATGCTCGACATCTGCACGACGAATTCAGAGATATCTGATCACACCGACATCGAGCATGTGTGAGGACAGTCTGTCACCTCTGTTCCGGTCTTGCTTGGTGTCAAGCTCCCCGACCCACGCATCGTCGCCTTGCTCGCTCAGCAGCCTCCTGCTGGTCACGTAGAGGATTGAAAGTAACCGGATTCGGGTTATGCTGCAATCGGTGTTTGGGATCATCACGAAGGAGATTAAACGACGAAGATCAAGGTGGTTGCACACGAAGCAAAGGAGGGCGGGTTCTGGGCCCAGGTCCCGGCGCTCCCAGGCTGCGCCACGGAGGGCGAGACGATGGATGAGCTGATGGCCAACCTTCGCGAGGCGATTTAGGGGTGTATATTCGTGGATCAAGACAGTTGATTCTGCAATCAGTATCCGGTTTATACTTTCATGGGCTCATTGGCTATTCCATTCCTGTTATTTGCTGTTATCGGATTTGGGAAGATGAACGAGGGGATATGTTATGACAGATTTGGTCAATGATATTCGGGATATCTCCGAGCACTGCTTTGAGATATCTCAGCAGACGGAGGGGGAACCTCTGCATTCGATAATCACGGCGTTGTATGATGCTATAGGCCAGGTTGGGCAGTCCGCTTCAGGCTCGTGGATCGGTTACCACGCCAACGTGTACTACGAGGGTTTCCGTCCGCCGCCCCCCGGTGACACCTTTAGTCCGGAGTGGGGATTAATCGAAGCCCTTTCGAATCCGGCTTCGAGAAACTGGAAGGAGCTCGCTTTTGAGGAAGTGAATGACGAGATAATCCGACTCGCCGGCAATCCCAACACCGTTTACCTTAACTCGAAAGCGAAAGAAGCTGGAGACGAGTTTGACCGGTCCCATGAGCGGTTCATGAGTTGCCTTGAGGTCCTCTTAGAGGAACGTCCAAGTAAGGCGTTAAAGGACCTAAGAAAGGACGCAACAAGCCTGGCCAAGGGCGTCTCCGAGGAAGCGATTATAGGTGACATCCGTCCGCAAGGGAAGTTTAAGACCCGGGACGCCGCAGCCATATCACAAGGGACACTCACCCCACATCATATTCGCTTTTACGCAGCTGTTACCTTCAAGCTTTCACCTTTCGCCATGCTTAAGGAGCTTGGCAAGATTGCTCGAAGGACAGCCCTTTACCTTGACAAAAAGCGCCCCACAGACCGGAGAACCCAGATCAAGGGACAGATGATATTCATTGGCCACGGTCGCTCGCCCCTTTGGAGGGAACTCAAGGATTTCATCTCCGGCAGGCTTCACCTTGAATGGGACGAATTCGACCGGGAGATTCCGGCTGGCAAGAGCATCAAGGAGCATCTGCTAGAGATGCTTAATAGAGCGACCTTTGCCTTTTTGGTCATGACGGCGGAAGACGAGCACGCAGATAAGACACTTCACGCACGAGAAAACGTGATCCACGAGGCCGGGCTGTTTCAGGGAAGGCTTGGTTTCGAGAAAGCGATCATCCTGCGGGAAGAGAACTGCGCGCAGTTCTCCAACTATAACGGTCTCATTGATTTACGTTTCCCCAAAGGGGATATATCTGCCAGGTTCGAGCAGGTTCGCAAGGTTCTGGAGCGCGAAAAGATCCTCCAAGCGCCGTGACCCGATTCCATAGGTTGACACCTACGGTTCGCCGTACGGCGAATCTATCCCTTTCAGGGATTCAGAAGTGCCAGCGCGGCCTCCGGATGACCCGCCTCCCGGACGGAGGTGAAGGCTTTGTGCGTCGGATGAAGGGGTTGTTCAGGGCCGCTCAAGCGTTCAAGAAGTTAAGGAGCATATAGCAAAACATCTTAAGTGAATAGTATTCGCTCCTGCCCGCCTCATATATGCTCTGCGATCCACAGCTGGAACGAGGCGGAGACCGCGTTGCCGGGAGAGCATAGACTGGCAATAATGAGGCTTGCGGCCTCGGTGCCTCTCCTGCTCGCTCCTGCGGCTCCCGGTCGCAGCACTATTTCAGCAGCTGTTTCAGCGCTGCGATGAACTTTTCGTTCTGCTCCTGAGTGCCTATCGTAACCCTGAACTTGGTCTTGTAGCCCCAGCCAGCCATCGGGCGGACAATCACACCCCGCCTCAACAGCTCATCGTAGAGCCTGACGCAGTTCTGCCCGACATCGACGAGGATGAAATTGGTATAAGTCGGCACGTACTCAAGGCCCATCTCGTCAAATGCCTTGTAGAGGTACTCCTTCCCCGCCTCATTCGTCTCTAGGGTCATCCTGACGTGTTCGTCGTCTGAGAAGGCCGCAAGAGCCGCAATCTGCGCAAGCCGATTGACATGAAACGGCCGCCTTATGCGATCGATGGCATCGACGAGCCAAGAAGGCGCAGCGCCGTAGCCTATGCGCAGTCCTGCCAGGCCATATATCTTGCTGCACGTCCTCAGAATAGCGATATTGCGGCCGGCTCGCAAGAACTTCATCGTATCCGGGAACGTCCCGTCAACGTTGTACTCAAAGTAGGCCTCGTCCATGACCACCACTGTGTTGTCAGTAACGCGGCTCATAAACCTGTTGATCTTGGCCTGTCCAACGAGAACGCCAGTCGGGTTGTTGGGATTAGCGATATAGACCACCTTGGTCCTGTCCGTGATCGCGTCCGCCATCGCATCGAAGTCCACCGCGTAGTCCTTCAGCGGAACCGCAACAATCTTCGCGCCGCACGCCGCCGCCACTATCCGATACATGATGAACGAAGGCTCCGCAAAGACAACCTCATCACCCTCGGCAAGAAGCACAGTGCCGATAAGCTCGATCAGCTCGCACGAGCCGCTCCCAGTCAGAACGTTTCCCATTGGGACGCCGAAGCGTTCTACAAGCGCTTTCTTTAGGCGAAAGCTGCCTCCGTCGGGGTAGAGGTAAACGCTATCTGCGGCGCGCCGTATGGCCTCGACCGCTTTCTTCGAGGCGCCAAGAGGGTTTTCATTTGACGCGAGCTTGACCACGTCGGTGAGGCCGAGTTCACGCTGAACCTCCTCGATCGGCTTGCCGGGCTTATATGGACGGATAGTCAGTATATTGGGTCTAACCAACCTTGTGCTAAAGTCAACCTCCGAATCTGACATCGCTACAACCTCGTTCTAGTACGTTCCGAAACCAACTAGTAATAAATCTATCCCGCGAAACGAGCTAGGCGGTCTGTGCCCAGCTCAGCCTATCGGGACAACAGTCTTGCCGTAATGTTCGTTGATGACCTGCGCCATCGCCAGGTAAACAGCTGAGCCGCCGCAGACTATCCCCTCCCAGCCCGCGAGCTTCTTCAGCCAAGCAGCCCCCATCGCATCACCAGCAGCCAGAAGCCAGAACAGAATGAACAGCGAACAGAACACGAACCTCAACGCAAACGGCGCTTTCTTGGTCGCTATGAACATGCAGAAGGTGAACAGACCCCACATGAAAAGATAAACCGCCATCGCGCCGGCCGTCGGGCCAGCCGTCCAGATGCCCATATTGGGCGCAACAAGCAGAAACACCAGGCTCATCCAGAAGAGGCCGTATGAGCAGAACGCGGTCAAGCCAAACGTGTTGCCCCTCTTGAACTCCAAAAGGCCCGCAAATATCTGCGCAAGGCCCCCGTAGAAAATCCCCATCGCGAGGACCATCGTGTCCATCGGATAAAACCCAGCGTTGTGGACGTTCAAGAGGACTGTTGTCATCCCAAATCCCATCAGCCCCAATGGCGCTGGATTCGCAAGCTTCTCAGCCATCTTCCCTCCCAGTGTATGCGCATCGCATCAACGAAAATTAAGATGCCCAAGATAGCACGCAAGACGATTCTTCGTCAAGCACAAGTCGCCGCCCACTATCCGACCATCATCCGCAAAACCTTCATGGAAATGACCTCATCGGCGCTGAAGGGCTCTGCGTGTAGTGTTTGCAGTGGGAACGGCTGATGCCACCTTCTCCCACTACCCAACATGGTACTCTGTCAGATTTCGATCGGCACGCCGTGGCTCTGGACGTAGGCGGCGAAACTCGCTTTGGGAGCTTCATCCAAAAGCTCGGCCGCAAAGAAGTGCAGCTCAATATCGTAGCCAACCTGTTTTCGAGCCTCAACGGCCGCCTCAACGTGCCTCGTCAGGTCCCACTGCTCGGCACCCTCGACGAACGCCGCGATGTCGATGTCGCTGAATTCGTCCGCCCTCCCCTCAACATGCGAACCGAAGAGAAAGGCTGCCCGGACGCGAGCCTGCCGCGCGATCACCTCTAGCGCTGCCCGCGCCCGACGCAGAATCAAATCATCGATGACAGCCACTGAACCATAGCCTCCGTCTCGCTAAGAACTCGCTGGGCCGTTTCTCGCGACACCTCACTCAAAGATGCCGTGATCTGGTCCGGGTAGCGTGTTTTAATGTAATACTCGGAGAGAGCAAGCATTAACGCTACCTGTTGCTCCTCGAGATTGAGTTTCGCGTGCCCCACCAATCGCATCAGGTCATGTAACCGAGGAGGAAGCGACTCGGTCCGCTTGGCGATGATGCCCTTGAGCATCTTCTCGATCGCCTGTTGGCAGCAGAAAAAAACGTATAGGAACCGCCCACTATTCAGCATAGCTCGCGCCGTCTCCAGATCGTATTGCGCCTGCTGCGCCCACTGCTCGGGAATCGATGGCACCGTCACCGGCTCCTCTCTTCAGCCGTCCTTCTCTTTGATATTGGCAGTTCCGCCTCGCTGTGGGATGATAATGCGCATACAGCTGTCGGTTTTCAAGCATCAAGAAAACATGCCGGCACGGCAATAAAAAAGAAAAATCTCGGCGGCGACCTACTCTCCCACCCCTAGTGAGGGCAGTACCATCGGCGCAGAAGGGCTTTGCTTATTGTGTCAGGAACAGCGGGTTTGAGAAAGGTTCTGGGTCGCGGTGGTTAGAAGGTTGTGGTTCCTGGGAGCCTGCGGGCTTCGCTCATCCATATCTTGTGATTAAGCAGAAGTCTTGACAGAGGTCAAACTCCTATTCATATTACGCGAGGACGTTTAGATCATTCATCCTATGCTTATTTGAGGATATGGCGGGTCAAACCTGAAACCATCGGAGGTCCACGGTGCGTAGCAAAAAAGTTAACTACAACAAGACCGGTATCGAGACGCTACCAGATGACAAGCCAGTGGTGTATCGGATTAAGACCAAGGCAGGCAATCCTAATTACATCGGGATAGCCCATCGTGGTCGGGTGCGGGAGCGAATATCGGAGCATATCAGAAGGATTCCTGGCAAAACTGTAAGAATTACGCAGTTCGACAGCATTGACGAGGCGAAAGAAACTGAGACACGGCTGATCGCGAAATACGATCCCAAATACAATCGCCAAGGATAGTAGCCCCTACTTCTGAGATATTAGGACTGCGGATTCCCGATACCATCACTGATACCCAGCTTGCTGAGTATTCTTGACCTGAGCAAGGTTCCAAGAGCGCGGACGTCCTTTGCCGCGTCGGGCGTCAGAAGAACTGCGTAAGAAGTCATTCACCGAGCGATTCACGGAGAGATGCCAAGTCTATTAGCTCACCCGCTTCCGCCTGCTCTATTGACATCCTCAGCGCCTCGGCGAACTCTGGCTTGAATCTGGCTCGGTCCTCCTCGTCGGTGCCGATTACAGCATCCATCAATTGCGTCAGCCAAACGCTGAGTCGTTCATCAACCGTCTTCTGGATAAGGGCCTCGAGTTCTGCCTCTGTCATCTC
The DNA here is from genome assembly GCA_964554005.1 of uncultured bacterium. Lineage (GTDB taxonomy): Bacteria > B130-G9 > B130-G9 > B130-G9 > B130-G9 > B130-G9. The sequence continues at coordinate 7,340 of CAZKNE010000082.1, forward strand.
TGTCAGTGCTCTGGACATCCCAAGCGTTCTCCTTTATCTCTGAGCGCGAATAAGCCAACAGCCTCTTTCTGATTGGGAATGATACATGCGGCGGCTGTATATTCAAGCCTGATGAGTGGGCATTGGACAGCGGTAAAAAAGAAAAATCTCGGCGGCGACCTACTCTCCCACCCCTAGTGAGGGCAGTACCATCGGCGCAGAAGGGCTTTGCTTCCGTGTTCGGAATGGGAACGGGCGTGCCCCCTTCGCTATGACCGCCGAGAAACTTTCTTGCAAAGATTGCTTCTCAGAAGAGGTCTATGGAGGCCGCCGTATAGTTATGCGCGCTGCAATCAAGCCGAACGACAAATTAGTAGCAGTTAGCTTTGACATCACTGCCTTTACACATCTGCCCTATTTAACTCGTAATCTACAAGATGTCTTCAGGGATATCTAGTCTTGGAGTGGGCTTCGCACTTAGATGCTTTCAGCGCTTATCCCTTCCGGACGTAGCTACCCAGCGATGCCCCTGGCGGGACAACTGGTACACCAGAGGTCCGTCCCTTCCAATCCTCTCGTACTAGGAAGAGATCTCCTCAAATATCCTGCGCCTGCGACAGATAGGGACCGAACTGTCTC
>CAZKNE010000083.1:0-2940 GCA_964554005.1 uncultured bacterium
TCATCGCCAACCACAATCAGCGGTTATAGCCTCAGAAAGGACCCACGTAATCTTGAGCTTCAACACGCACCCGACCAATCGGATAGGGCCCTCTTGCCCGCATAAGAAAGGGTCCACAGATTACGCAGATTTCACAGATTGAAATGGTGCATCCTCCAACCGAACAAACGGTCCACGAAAAACACGAAAGGACGCCAAGTCCTTGGAGCACGATTGACTTGACCGGCTCGAGGTGTAGAGTTCTGTCCGCTGGTTGGCACGATTTCGGGACCTTAGGGAGATGGGAGCTTTGCGGGCAACTAGTGTTGTCAAAAAGGAGTCATGCTGGGGTGGAGGCGCAAGAGCTGGCGCCGTCGGGATATTGCTCCTGGCGGCAGCCCTGCGGCTCTGGGGCCTCGGTGCGCAGAGCATCTGGCAGGACGAGGCGTATTCGGTTGTGCTTGCCCGGGAGCACGTCGGGACAATTATCCAGAGGCAGGTCGAGGACTCATCGCCGCCACTTTACTACGTTCTACTACACTTCTGGATAGTTATCTCTGGCGATTCGGAGTTTGCCGCCCGCCTACCATCCGCACTCTGCGGCATCGGCCTAGTCGCTGCGACGCTTCTGATCGCGTCGCGCCTCTTCGGGCCGAAAGTGGGGTTTTGGGCTGGCACCATGCTTGCCATTGCGCCGCTTGCGGTATGCTACTCGCAGGAGGCGCGGATGTATTCACTCACGCCGCTTCTGGCCGTCAGCTCTGTTTATCTGTGCCATCTGCTCGGGGAAAACGCTTCCCCGAGGCGAATGGCTTGGTTCATCGGGACCACGGTGGCAATGCTCTACACACAGAACTACGGCGTGTTCGTCCTGGTCGCAGAGGGGCTATACCTGCTGGCCAATCGTAAGCGGAGGCAAGACGCAAGGCCGATGCTTGCCCTGATGGGCGTGGTGGGAGCCTACGTGCCCTGGCTTCTGGTCCTCAGCAAGCAGGTCGCGGAGAACACGACGCCGTGGATACCTAAGCCCCGGGCGCGGATGCTCTTCGACACGCTTCTGCACCTATCGTTCAAGAGCTGGCGTCTTCCCTCTACGTCCTTTCTGAAAATTATCTGGGCAGTTGGTTTGGCCGCAGTTGCCGGGCTTACCATTATGGTCATCTGCGTTCTAGTCCGAGCGAGGCGCTCGGGTTCCGAGGACAGCGGGACTGGGGCCGGCCTCTTGTTTCTGTCCTACACATTTGTCCCTGTCGTCTGCGCGTATGTTGCCTCGCAGAGCAAGCCGATCTACGTGCCTGGTCGCTATGACACGATCGTTCAGCCGGGGCTGTTCATCCTGGTTGCCCTTGGCCTGACTTCAATCCGTGTCAATTGGCTCAGGAATGCTATTGGGTGCGTGTTAGTTGTCGTGCTCTTGCTCTCTCTTCACGCCTACTTCACGGCGTATTACAAGAGCAACGACCGCGAGATTGCGGACTACATCGCGCACAATGCGAGGGCGACTGACGTCGTGCTTTTCACCGATCTGACGATCACGCCATTCAGGTATTACTATCCGGATTCGAGGATCACCACGCTGCGCTTTCCACAAGGTGGTTTTGGGTGGACGCCAAAAGGCGCCTTTACGAACGACGCAGCGTTCTTCGAGCGTGAATTCAGCAGAGTTAAGCGAAGGCTGTCGGCGCTACGGCCGCACAAGAGCCGCCTGTTAGTCGTGTTCAAGTCATCTCCGGCCATCTACTACCAACTGTTGGCCCGACTGCGCACCGAGCAATGGCTACGGCTTGAGACTCGCGTGCCGTTCAGGATGGGGCACAACGTTGAGAATCAGGCGAGCGACCTCTTCATCTTTCGCATCGTCGAGGCGCCTGAGCAGCGATTTGGCCTCACGGCGTCCGATGACACGTGAGCGAAAAACAGGCCGAGAGCGATGGTCGTTGGCGGGTCCGTGAGTTCGCAGCTGAGATTAGGACGGCTGCACTCTCTTCTTTTGCTTGTCAGCGCTTGACCAATGCAGGTAGAATGGCGCATATTATACTGTATCCGAACATGTAGGAAGGAAGTATGGCCGGCACTCGGCGCCGTCTTGAGACGATTGCGATATTTTTTGTGCTGCTGATCGGTTCAGGAACGTGTGGATTCTGTGCAATCTCAGCAGATTCGGGCGAAGTCCTGATGAGATTTTCCCCTGATAGGGACGAATATGTTACTTGGGACCGTCTCCGGCTCTACTTCGAGATAGCAGGTGGGTCCGAGTCTCTCGTAGTTGACATCTACCTCGGGATCATGCTCCCCGATGGGAGCCTTTTCGGGCTCATTCCCAACCTGTCGTTTGAGGGCCTCAACGTTGACAAGGGTAAGCTCTACGCCGTCTCGCTCAACAGGCCTGAGTCTCTCATTCCCGCTATGAGCGGCGTGCCTATCAGCGAGGGCGTCGTCATGCCGCGGACGCTCGTTTACAGAGCGGTTCTTGTTCACGGTCTTGGACTTGCTGAGGGTAACTATGTGGTCTTGGGTATGGCCTGTCTGGCTGGGACATTGACGCCGGTCGCGTTCTCGGCTCAGGTCTTTCACTTCGAGCCGCAGACCTGCACCGTCTCTGGACAGATCTTCGACGAGAACGGTCCCGCCTCGTCTGCCACGGTGAGGTCGGCAGCAGGGGCCGGGCTCCTAGGGGCGACGGCCAATGAGGTTTCGAGCGATTCAGAGGGCAACTTCCGCCTTGAAGGTGTGCCTTGCGATAAAAAGATTCGTATATGTGGCTGGAAATCGGGATATTACTGCCAATACGCTAAGGTAATGAGCCCAACCACCAGTGCTGTTATGGTCCTGGACCCTATCACGCCGGTCGATAACGAGGAGTATGAGTGGCTGGCCCCGGACCCTACCAGTCTTGATCAGAAATTCTGCATCAACTGCCACACGGCACCATACCAGCAGTGGGTCAACAACTTCCACGCA
>CAZKNE010000083.1:2950-7954 GCA_964554005.1 uncultured bacterium
ATGTCCACGGTAACCCCAACAAGGGTCCAGGATATAAGCTAGATTTCCCCAATACCGCGGGAAGCTGCGCACTATGCCACGCCCCAATCGCGGCACTTAAATCGCCCTACGGCTCTGACATGTCGAACCTTTCGGGGCTTGGCAAGCGCGGAGTCCTGTGCGATTTCTGCCACAAGATAGCGGATGTGGACCTCTCCAACTTGGGCACAGTTTATGGCATTAACGCGATCGAGCTCCGCCGTCCGTTCGAGGAGCGCCAGCTCTGGTTTGGCCCGTTTAACGACAGCGGTCCCTTAGATACATTCGACCCACTAATGGGCAAAAGTGAGTTATGCGCGCCGTGCCACGCCTGCGAGTTCTGGGGCGTGCCGGTTTATACATCATTCCCTGAATGGGAGGCCAGCCCATATAAGAAAATGGGCATACAGTGTCAGGCGTGCCACTACAGGCCTGACGGTGTTACGACCAACGTGGCGCCTCTCCCGAACAAGGGCCGAGAACGGGACCCGGACACCATCCCGTCGCACCTGATCATGGGCGAGGACAACGTGTCCTTGCATTACCAGTCGGCCAGGTTATCAATAACAGCGTCAAGAGAAGCGGACAACCGGCTGGTGGCGACTGTGGAGGTCTTCAACGCGTTTGCAGGGCACCATCTGCCGACCGGGCGGCCGATACGGAACATCACTCTGCTGGTTAATACGTTCGATAGTGAGGGCGATAATCTTGAGTTTGTGGGCGATCAGATCGTGCCGGTTTATGGTGGAACAGGCGACGGGCCGCGCGATTTTGCGGGGCGCCCCGGCAAGATGTTCGCGAAGATTCTGGTGGACATGATGGGTAATCACCCAGCGCCATCGTGGCGACAGACAATGATCCTTTCGGACACTCGTATCCCGGCGCTTGAGTCTGATTTTTCCACCTACGAGTTTCGCCTGCCTACTGGCGCGACGAGCGCAACGGTCGAGGCGCGGCTAGTCTATCGGAGGGTGTTCAAGGAGATAGCGGACGAGAAGGGTCTTCAACTTGATGACGTTCTTATGACCAGCGAAAGCGAGACGTTCCACTTTGGAGGAGATTGATATAATGATGCGGGGATGCTTACCGATCAAGGTCAGCGGGCGAGCGGGCCGGGTAACAACGCTTGTCGGAGCGTTCGGTGTGATGTTGGCTGTTTTGGCCGTTCTTGTCCTCCTGCCAGGGCTGGGCACCGGTCAGGAACCCGAACAGTATCGATGGTCAAACACACTCGGGCCGCCCGGCGGTCTCGGCTACGACACTCGCATTGACCCGCGGGACCCCAACATCGTTTACACGACGGATCAATGGGCAGGGATGTGCAAGAGCTATGACGGTGGCTACACATGGTATCCCAGGAATGAGGGCATAATCAGCAGGTACGGGCCATCCCTTGATTCAGTTCCTATTTTCTGTTGCAGTATTGACCCATACGACTCGAACATCGTCTGGTGCGGCACATTCGGTATGCGTGGAGTGTATAAGTCGTTCGACGCTGGGGAGAGTTGGGTGAAAATGGACAACGGGATACCCGACCTCGAGGCGATGTCGTTCCGTTCTTTCACGATCGACCCATCCGACACCGACATCGTTTATACGGGCGTTGAGGTGCCGGTGATCGGTAAGAACAGGTCCAGGGGAATGATATTCAAGACTGTCAATGGAGGCGAGAGCTGGTTCAAGGTGCTCGAGTGCGACGCGCTGGTGCGGCATATCATGATCAATCCCATAGAGACGAACGTTGTTTATACTGCCACTGGCATCTTCGACCGTTGGGACGTCAGATGGGAGGGGATACTCAAGACCGTTGACGGCGGCGAGAACTGGTTCCCCGTCAACAATGGGCTTCTCGATGAGAATGGTGCGGGCAGCCTTGTGGTCGGTGGGCTGACTATGCACCCGGATGACCCCAACATCCTGTTCTGTGCGACGGGGAGGCACGAGGGCTTCGGGTCGGAGCGAAATCCCAGACACGGGAGGGTTCTGAAGACGGTCAATGGCGGCGCCAGCTGGTCCACTATCTCACCAGAATCCCACTGCTGGAATGCGGTTGAGGTCGATCGCACCGACCCTAACATTATCTACGCATCGTGTGAGCATTGGTTTGCCAGGAGCCACGACGGAGGTGAAACGTGGAGGATGCTGCCGCTGGGCCTGCCTGGGGTCTATTCAGGCGTCCCGATAATGATCACGATTGATCCGACTGACCCGGATAAGCTTTTCGTGAACTCCTACACAGGCGGTCTTTACCTCTCGCTGGACGCCGGCGATAGTTGGTTGGGCGCCATGAATGGCTTTACTGGCTCTGAGATGACCGACATTTCGATGGACCCACAGAACCCGTCTGTGGTTCTTGCTGTGGGGAGGCCAGGGCCTTTCAAGAGCGTCGATGGAGGGCTTACCTGGTTGGGAACGGGGAGCGTTGGAGGTAGATACCAGCCCAGGCCGGAGTGGTCGGCGGTATGCGTTAACCCCGACGAGCCGAACGTGGTGCTGGCAGCCGATCAATTCTATGGCGAGCTGTACAGATCAGACGACTGGGGCCAGAACTGGGAGGTAGTGCTGGCAATAATGCCCACGGACCAGGTATCATATCCCTACTCACTTCATGGGTTCAAGGCGATCGCCTTCGCCCCCTCGGATACGTCGATAATATATGTTGGGGCACGGCTACCCGACAAAACTATCGAGTTTGAGCGGACGACCCCATTCGACACGACGCGGCCCAGCACGGGGATTTACAAGTCAATGGACGAGGGGGATACTTGGGTTCAGATGAACGACGGGCTTCAGGGCACCACGAAGAACATAAACGGGATTGCCGTCCACCCACAGGACCCCGACATTGCCTATGCATGCACCCTCAACTCGGGGATATATAAAACCGTCGATGGAGGCCAGCACTGGATGTCGGCTAGTTTGGGACTAACCAGAAACGACATAAGGGTGTTGGCTATTAACCCCGTCAACCCGGAAATGCTTTATGCCGGTGCCGAGAACGCAGGGGTATTCAAAACGGTGGACGGCGGCCTTAGTTGGAGCCAGGTCAACGTCGGTCTTGACGCTGAAGCGACTGTTAGAGGAATAACGGTGGACCCACTGAATAGCAATAGAGTTTACCTGGGCGACTGGCATACTGGCGCTTACGTGTCTGAGAATGCGGGCGGCGTCTGGCGGCACATAAACGATGGGCTGGATAATAGGGCCATAACAGCCCTCGACATTTCTGCCGACGGGCGCGTGCTTTACGTCACCACACAGGGCGGCGGCGTCTTCAGGCTTGGCGAGGTTGCAACCTCCGCAACGCTCACCGGCCGGGTTACGGATGCGGTTTCGAGCGAGCCTATCCCGGCTGCCGAGGTGTCTCTGTACCCCACGGTCGCTACTGTCCATACCGATGGTAACGGCGAGTTCTCGTTCTCGGGACTGCTCACCCGGACCTACACCTTGAACGTCTCGGCGCCAACCTACAAGCCCCACAAGGAGGAGAACGTGATGCTAGTGGGTGGGGAGACCAAGGTGGTTGACGTGGCACTTTGCAGGAGGCTTCAGCCGGCGCTGATCCCATCCGTCGGGGCCGACGTATTCTACCCCGGAGATGACATCCATATTGAGGCACAGCTAGAGCATAGGGGTCCTTCTGTCCGGGTGGACTTATACCTCGCCCTGATTACCCCTGACGCGCTGCTGTTTTTTTCAGGTGCGGGCTTCTCACCGGAACTTTCAGATTTTCCGCTTTTTGTTATGACGGGCACCGACCTGTCTTTCTCGATCGCAGACATCCGCGTGGGTGAGGAGACGCCGCGCGGTGCATATATGCTTGTGGGTGCGGCGGCGGTTCCGGGCTCGTTTGAGCTCTATTCAATGGTGCGAGTAGCATCATTCGAGATAGCCACCCGTAGATGATACTTTGAGGAAACGCAGATGAACGATACTGTCTTTTCGGGGGTTCCGCACAGGGCTACTAGACGCTCCGTGTGCCTTCGAGTGTGCCTCATACCCCCTTTGGTCTTGCTTTGCGTGTTTTCAGGGCATGCACTAGCAGGTAGCCTCAGCCAGAGTGGAGGCCGAGAGCACAAAATACTCCTGGTGGACGATAGCTACGAGCGATACTACACCAACGGCGCCTCATACTTCACCGATGCCCTGGACAAGCTGGGGCTTGAATACGACGTATATGACATGCACGAGGCGGCCACGGCGCCCACTCTCTCGCTGCTTGCCTCCTATGAGGTCTTGATCTGGACGACCGGGGACACCGAAACCTCCTTTGTCTCGGAGACTGCCAAGAGGGTCGAGCAATACCTCGATGGGGGCGGCGCTATGCTCATCTCATCCCTTTGGCTCGCCTCCTTCGACCGGTCGAACTTCATGCAGGATTACCTGCATTTAGGTTCTGAGGATTATGCCAGACCGCTTGTCATCCAGGGCGAACGGGGCGACCCTATCACCTCTGGAATGACGCTGTTAATGGAATCACCCTTAAGAGAGAAAGAGTATGCGGGCCTGGTGCGGAAGCTAGACAATGTTCCCGAGATAATCCTCACAGACGAAGCCCAGCCCGAGCCAAATGGCATAGCCGCACGGGTGCCATCCGATGAGGTCTCGTTACCCTATCGCGTCGTGCTAACCTGCTTCCCATTTGAGGGCATCGTGGGTCTTGGGAATGAACCCGAGATGCGCTACGAGCTCTTATCCCGCGCGCTCGCATGGCTTGTTGACGAAGTCCCTCCCTCTACGGATTGGTCAGCCCCGGACGGGGGCGCAGAGGTCCCTTACTCCAATGCCGCCATATCGCTCGAGCTCTCGGACGTTGGCGCCGGCGTTGATATAGACAGCATCGAGCTTCTGGTCAACGGCCAGAACGTGGAGCCTGAGTGCCGTCATCTCTTGGATTGCCTCAGCGTCCGGTTCTGCCCCGCGCAGGTCTTCTCGCCGGGCTCAAAGGTCGATGTCCAGATATCGTGCGATGACAAGTATAAGACC
>CAZKNE010000084.1:0-7951 GCA_964554005.1 uncultured bacterium
CCTTCTGTCGAATCGACAGGCTGACTGTTATGGAACAGTTCTTGCGGCGCATCGGCTGTCGCTCGAGAGCAGTGCGCAGCTGTTGAGGTTGCTGACGAGCGGTGTGATTGCGTTGGGCGACGAGAACTTGGTCTCCATGGTTGGCAGGGAGTTCTCGACCACGCAGCTTGTCGAGAGCATTACAAAGCTTGCGGCGAGCATCTGCCCTCCGCTGGCGGACAAGTCTGGCAAGCCCATGCACGATAACGATTCGCTGACGAATCTTGGGCAGCGTAACCAGGTTCTACACGTTGTTTTGGGCACGTTGAATCGAGTGCGGTTGCTCTTTGCTACAAGTCGTTTTTTTGCAGCGTTAAGCCGAATTGACTTTGGGGTTCAGCCCGGAGACGATGGTGAGTGGGCCTACTTCAGCAAAGGCACAGCGGATTTTCTTGCGTCGGCATCGGAGAGCTATGTCCGCAGCCAGGACGGTCTGCGCGAGTGGCTGTGGTCCCACTGGGGCAAGGAGTCGCTTAGTTCTCGGGATAGCGTTCTCAATGCACAGCTGCTTGGAGACGTGGCTGTCTCAAGCGTGCTCTTGGCCGATAGGGACATGCGAAAGCAGCATCTTATCTGGACGCTGGAACGTGCCACGGGCAAGCTCCGGAAGCAATGGGGCGAGTCTGCGCTGCCATCCGAGAGATCGAGTATGGACGGCAATAGGAGCAAACGCCAGAACCTACGGCTCAAGCTCCCAAGGAAACTGCTCAGGGGAACTTTCTACCTTTACAGCGATCCATCGACCCGGGCCGCCGCTGAGGACTTCTGGAAGAACATCTACGGGGGCTGGGACATGACGTCAGAAGCAGCTACGAGGGCAGGCCTCAATTTCGCCGCGGGGAGCATTCGCCCGCGCGCCTTGTTCACGGCGGTCAGGACACCGGACGAGAAGACGGCCGGTAGAACGGGTTTTCTGGATGCGATTGCCGCTTGGATGCAGAAAACCTGCGAGTACTACGTTGATTTTGTTAAGATTCGGGCTGGTCGGCTTGATGAGAGCGGTGCCGCGTTCAAACCCACACCATTTGTTGATGGTGCAAAGGACACGGTGGCGGGCTTGCACTTCAAGAGCTGCCACGAGGCAATGCTGACAGTGGTTCCACTTGCGGCATCCTCCGGGCTTGACCTGTCTGGGATTTCGGGCTGGGACTCCGATAGAACGAGAGCAGGTCTTGAGAGCTTAGCCGCGGATGTCATGTCTATTCAGGTGCCGGACAACCTGTGCGATTGGGCGCAGCGTCGCGTTGAGACGATTGCTGGCATCTACCGGACATTCTTCGGACAGTTGAAGGCTGTTCATGGGGTCATTCTGGCCGCGAGTTTGGGCGAAGAGTTGTGCCTGGATGAGGGTCTCACACCGACTCCGCTTCCCGATGTTGGCGACCAACCGCTGAAGTTCATAGCAGAGCTCGTGCTCGCCAACTACCATTTTGGGACGAAGGTGGCCAGAGCGCGGCGTGCCATCGATGTTTTACGTGAGGATGTCTCTGATGGCGGGCGTTCTGAAGCCGAGCGGCTTCTGTGGGTTGATACGGCAATTGCAGCGGCAGAGAGAACTTTTGAGGAGGTCCAGCAACGCAGGCAGATGCACCGGTCAGGCCGGCGAGAGACCCGGACCCGAGCTGACCAGGCCCGCACTGGGCAGAAGTGGGTTGCCCGTATGGGACAGGTCAGCTGGCTCGACGCGGCGAAGCTCCTGATTGAGATGGCTGACGCCGCCTCGGCGCTTCGCTCTGAGCTCGGAGAGGTCCGGAGCGAGCTCATAGTGGGGGCATGGTCGCCCGAGGCGTCTTCCGAAAATAGAAGCGAGTTCTTTCAGCTCGCAGAGGTGTCTCTTAAGGCCGACGCGACCCAGGAGAAGATCAAGAGAAAGCTGCGTGCAATCAGCATGGCGGAGGAATCACCGGGCGAGGATGTCAAGCGAGCTGTTCGGCTTCTCGCGAGGTTCAACGTGCGGGTCCGGGAGAAGATACGCCCAGGCCTTGTCCACCCTTATGGGATCATATCTGATGGGGAGGGCCGGCTATTGATTGCCGACTTCGGCAATGGCCGCATCGGTCGTTTTGACCGTTCTGCGAAGTTCTTAGAAATTCTCGCTGTCCCGAACGTTCCGGGCCGCTCTGGCTCGTTCGTAGGACCGTTCGGACTTGCCTCGCTCAACGGGCACGTCTGGTGCAGTTTTGCTCAGGGGAACTTACTCATTCAATACGATGACCGGTTTAGGGAGGTTGCCAGAGTAGGTCCCACAACGGGGGAGCTTAGATTCGGTCGGCTGATGGGGCTTGCCGCGGACGCTAGACGAGGCCGACTATATGTAGCGGACTGCGACGGCAACTGCATCTGGATCGTTACTCAGGCCGATGGGGCAGACTCTTTTATCGTGAGAAAAGCGGTTACTGTGGAGGGGCCTCTCGGGGTCGCAGTTGACCGCAGCGGAAGAATTGCCGTCAGCGTCCAGGAGCAGAACGTGGTGCATCTGTTCGACCAGAACTGGGAGCAGATTGGCGTTCTTGAGGGGTTTAACTGCCCGCATCTGGTCGCGTTTGGTCCTGATTGTTCGCTCTTCGTTACGGACACTCACAACGACTGTGTAAAGCGCTTCTCGGAAGAGGGCAAGCTGATTTATTCGATCCCTTGCCATGCCCCGGCCGGGGTCTGGGTTGACCGGGACGAGCTGTTTGTAACGGGTGTCGATACAGGGGAGCTTCTGATTTACTCGCTGTCGAGCGAGCCATAGCGGCGTCTTTGCCAAAGGGACGGACGATGGCAATGCATCCATTTCTCCTCAATTGGTTCACGCGGTATGCGTTCGTTGTGGACTTTATTCGCGAAAAGAGGCTTCCAGCCCGGGCCCGCGTACTCGAGGTGGGCTCAGGCTCCTTTGGTCTGGGTGCGTTCATTGGGAAGAGGGTCGTGGGTGTGGACAGTTATTTCGAACAGGAACGTCACGCTCTCCTGATACGAGTGCGGGGTCATGCTGGACAACTGCCGTTTCGCGATGGCTCGTTCGAGCTTGTTGTCTCGCTCGACCTGATTGAGCACGTGCCTAGTGAGTGCCGGGCCGAGGTGATAGCGGACATGTTCAGGCTCAGCAGTTCTCTTCTGATCATAGGTTGTCCCATCGGCAAGACGGCAGAGAGCTGCGACCGCGCGTTCGCAGCATGGCTCAGGCGTGCCGGTAAGCAGGTCCCGTGGTGGGTCTCAGAGCATTTCGAGAGGGGCGTTCCGACCGAGCTGGAGATGCTCTCGGCCATAAAGAGTATTCCATCGGTTGGACGCGTGGAGGTGTTCCCAAACGAGAACACTGCGGTGCACATGGCCGCAATTGTCGCCGACCACACGCCCGAGGTCCTTGAGGCGCTGATGCCCAGCTTGAACGAGTATCGCGACGAGTGGCTGCGGTTGTGCAGTAGAGTGAGTTTCGGCGACTGCTATCGTCAGTTCTTCGTCGTGCGGCGAGGCGAGTGAGGTTGCGCAGATGAACGTCTCCGTAATCATTCCGACGCACAACCGTTCGCAGGTGCTCCTGCGCTGTCTGAATGCCCTTACCGAGCAACGCCGGGACGTCCCTGGTTCGTTTGAGATCGTTGTTGTTGACGACGGCTCAACTGACGGGACGGTGCAGGCCGTGAACAGGTTTCGCGAGAACTGCCCGGTTGAGGTCCGGCTGGTTCAGCTTGGGTCGCAAGCAGGACCAGCGGCCGCTCGGAATCGAGGTCTCGCCGCGGCGAGGTTTCAGATAGTCATATTCATCGGCGATGATATTATCGTTGAGCCGGGATTTCTTCGGCACCATTGTGCGATGCACCGGCGCTTCCGAGGGGAAAGCGTTGCCGTGCTGGGCTACACCACTTGGCATCCTGAGCTCGAGATAACGTCGTTTATGAGTTGGTTGGAGGAAGCGGGCACTCAGTTCGATTACGGCTATGTGAATCGCTACGGTCCGACGTGGCGGCACTTCTACACAAGCAATATATCACTCAAGCGCCAGTTCATGCTTGAAAACGGCATCTTTGATGAGGATTTCAAGCAGGCTGCGTTTGAAGATACGGAACTTGGGTTCAGGCTCTTCGAGCGTGGGCTGAAGATTGTCTATTGTAAAGACGCGCTGGCGTATCATCTGCACCCCGACATCGAGCCGATGGACTACTTCCGAGACGGCATTTTCCAGCGCGGGGTGAACGAGGTCGTTTTCCAATGGAAGCATCGGCGGATAGCCGAGCTCTTCGACCGGGACATTTCCTATTGGCGGCGTGTGCTGCTCTCTGCCGCTATGCCGGACGAGTGTCCGTCGATTGACCACCTACGTTTAGCCGCAAGCGCGAAGGACCGCTCGTCGCAGCTCTTTGCGGAGCATTTCGGCGCCTCCCTTTACGAGAGCCTTGCATCATTCTACCGGGGACGTGGCGCCGCGGGAAAGCTGGTTAAGAGGTTCTCAAACCTGGCCGTGGCAGGCGAGCGCCTCGCCCGGGCGTTTGAGGCGGAGCGGGCCTTCGATGTGCAGAAGTCGCTGGACGAGTTCAGGGCAGCTAGGGAGGCGGAGCCGGGGCTGATGGGGCTAGTTCTTCTCTGCGCCGATGCTTTCTTCAGGCACGGCCGTTTCGACCAGGCAGAGAGGCTTTACAACGAGGCACTTGAGATGTCGCCTCGGCATCCCTATGTGAATCTGCGTATGGCTGAGTTGTTGCGGAGTTTGGGGAGGGACGCTGTTCGGGCGGGCGATTGCTATCAGGCCGCGCTTGAGGGTGAGATGCTCGACGTTGGCTCTCGGAGCCTGGCTCAGATCGGGCTTGGCCTTCTTGAGATGTCGCGTAGTGCGCACAAGGCTGCGCTTCGCTGGTTCCGCAAAGCGTGCGCCTCGGGGATTGCGGATGCGAATATCACGGCCAGCTGCCTGGTTCATTCTGCGGAGGCGTGCGCTGCGTTGGGCCGGCGCGAGGAGGCTCATCGGCTGCTCGACGAGGTAGGCCACTTGGGGAGGGTTTGCTCGTCAACCCGTGCTTACGTTGCGTTTCTGAGGGCGGAGCTGTGGCGGCAGCAGGGCAGGCTGCCGCAAGCGCTTAGGATGCTTGACGTGGCCAGGGCGGACAGCGTGGGGGATGATGGGCTGAATGGTGAGATAGAGCTCAAGAAAGGCCAGATCGAGCTCGAGCGCGCTGGGAAGGACCAGACGAGGGCAGTGCGACGCTTCTTGAGGCGCATGCAGTCCCTGATTGAGGAGGGGAGATGTTCTCAGAAGATGGGTTTCAGCGCGGTGATGATGCTGAATGAAGCCAGGGCCTTCGAATCTGCGGTAAGACTGCTAAAGAGTCTGTCGAAAGTGATCGATTTAGACAACAGGTTCTGGCGATTGGCGCTAGCCTACAAGAGGAGAGGCCTTCTGACGAATGCGGAGGATATGATGTCGTCTCTGGAGTTTTTGCCCGCTTCTGAGCAAGCTGAATGGCATCTTTCTGCGGCTTCGCTGCTTCTCGAGATGGGCTACGAGCTGGACGCTGAGGACGAGGTGCGCTCAGCGCTTACACTCCGACCTGATTGGTCATACGCCAACTACGTTTTGGGCTCGCTCTTAGAGAGCCTGCACCGCTTGGATGAGGCGAAGGCTCGATTTGAGGCGGCGCTTGAGCATCTGGACACTGTTGTCAATGGCCAACGGAGCAGCCTGCTTGGTGGTGCGCATTATCATTTGGCCTGCATTCTCGAGCAGGAAGGCCAGAGCGAGGAGGCTCTTTTGCATCTTGAAACGTGCCTTGAGATCGTCCCCAAGCATCGAAAGGCAATGAATTTGAGGGAATCTCTCATCTCCACGGCGGCATTGGTGTCCGGATAGATCGAGTAAGGGACGTTCAATTGGTGACACTGGAGATGGATATCGACACGAATGATATAGCGAGCTCTCGTGGCCAGGCCGTTGGTAAATCTGTTGCTGAGTTTTTAAGGCCCAGGAATAAGGTTGCGGCAATCGTTCTCGGCTATAACGGCGCTAATGTAATCGGACCGTGCCTGGAATCGCTTTTCAAGAGCAGTTATCAGAACATCGAGATTATCGTAGTAGATAATGGGTCTAGCGATGGCACGGCGGAAATCGTCCGCGAGAGGTTCCCTGCGGCCAGGTTGATAAGCACCGGCAAGAATCTCGGCTTTGCGGGAGGGTGCAATGTTGGACTAAGATATTTGTCAGACAAGTCGGACAAGTCAGACGGGTCGGACAGATATGATATCGTCATTCTCCTGAACGATGACACAACCATTGCTCCTGATGCGATTGGTGAGATAGTGCAGTTTGCCGAATCGGACCCGGATGTTGGCATAGTTGGTTGCAAGATATTGTACCCGGATGGGAAAACGATACAACATGCAGGCGCTGCCGTGCTCCCGAATGGACTTACAAGACATTATGGGTACGGCGAGCCCGACAATGGGCAGTTCGAGCGTGTGTTTGACGTTGCGTACGTTACGGGTGCGGCGATCGCCATCAAGCGTGAGGTTCTGGACAAGCTTGGGCTATTGGACGCTGGCTATTTCCCCGCCTACTTCGAGGAGGCCGAGTTCTGCGAGCGGGCGAGGCGCTTGGGTTTCAGGGTGGTGTATTTGCCACGGGCGGTAGTCCGCCATTACGAGTCTCACGCGAGTGTAAAGGGCAGCTTCAGTTTTTTTGCTCGTTATCATCGTGGTCGGCTGCGTTACGTGCTGAAGAACTTCACAGCCCGGAGGCTCATTGGCTTCGTGAAAGAGGAGGTTCGCTGGCTTCACAAGGCGGGCTTTCGAGAGCAGGGCAAGCCGTTGATGTTGGCCTATCTCAAGACGCTTTTGAAGCTCCCGATGATACTCTGGGCGAGGCGCCGTGATTGGGTGCCTGAGCGGATTAACTTTAGGATAATAAAAAGCGCGATTAATTTTTCCGAGTCGGCGTTTTACAACCGGCTCGAGGGCTTTTCGCCGATTTTCGAGTGGAATGGTTCGAGGGTTCGCGCGGTTTCAGACGAGGGTCGGTTCCGGCTTGCCATGTCGCAAGGCGAAAGGAGACTCTGCCTGAGGGTTGCGGCTAGCGAACAGGCTGGAAAGCCTGTCCTACCGGAGGCTGGAAAGTCTGTCCTACTGAAGGTCTGGGCAGATAGGAAGCTGCTGGGTGAGGTTGAGGTCGGCGATTACATGCAGACGTTGAGATTTCAGCTCCCCAAATCAAATAGCGGGGAATCCCTCGACGGCAGCGAGGTGATCTGGGTTACTTTGAGGCCTGTCGCAGGGCATGAAAGTCGGTCGGGCGATGGACCCAGGATTGTTATGAAGAGTGCGTGGGTGGAGTAGGCCTGGTCTCGCGGAACGCGAGCTTGTTCGGTAAAGAAGATGGTAAGAAGACGACCTCAATTTTGTGGGGTCGTGATTTAACAAGCTTGAACGTGGGAGAGAAGGGCTAGATGAGGGACGCCACGCACACTAAGATCGGCGAGAGACTTCTGAGTTTGGCTAGTGATAGGGTCAGGAATAATGACCTGGAAGTTGCGAGGGAGATACTCGAGGCGACAATATCCCTTTGCCCCGGCAACTCGCTTGCGCACTATCATCTCGGGTCCGTGCTAAAGCGGCTCGGCCGCTGCGAGGAGGGGCTCGTCCCGTTGGAACAGGCGAAGATAATTAGGCCCTTGCACACTAGCCCCGACGTCTCTCATCGTGAGGTATTCCACTGCTGTGAACCCAAGATAGCTCCCGCAAGGTTATCTTAGTTCATGATATCACTGGCTAGAGATCGAATATGGCCGATAGATACCAGTAGAGGGAGTATTATTAGGTAATCATGAATTATGAGTGGAGGTAACAAAAGTGCTACAACACTTAGGTAGGGGAGACGCCCAAACAATTCATTTAGAACACCGAGATGGTGTTGAGAACTGCTCTCGGGCTTACGAGAACA
>CAZKNE010000085.1:0-7902 GCA_964554005.1 uncultured bacterium
CAACTAGCGCTGCAAAACTGAACGGCGACATGTGGGCGAATGTCTCGGGAATAGGAAAATCATCGAGACAAGTCCCGTAAATCACCAGGGATAACAGGATGATCAGGGGCACGAACACATACCACCGGGACAAAAATCTTGCCGCCTGCGCCTCCCACGATATTAGTCCAGTTTCCATGCAACTGATGCTATCAACCAGCCCTTGCCTATGCAAGACCAGTCGCTCACCCCCAAAATCACCCAGCGAGGGCAATCCACTAACTAGCCGCGGTCCCAATCATCGCCTGTTGAGAGCCGCTAAACATGTTCATCCTATGAAGTCTTCTGCCTCCAATCTGATTTCTGGGCAGAATGTGGGCATCCGTGCGAATCGCACGCTGGCTAAAACGGCAGCTATCGGCCGACGGCCAGCCGCCTTCTGCGCCTCTGAAAAAGCGAGGCAAGCGGCGCGAGATAATCGCCGGTGGTGGGGATGGTTACGAACTCGACTTTGCTGGAAAGGAGCTTTCGCCCAAGCGACTCGGCCTCCTTCTTGCGCTGCTCAGCAAACTGGCGCCTGAGCCATGCGTTGTTTGTGTCAATGACAGTTTTCTGGCCCGTCTCGGCGTCTTCTAGCGCTATAAGGCCCGCAGGAACCAGCTCCCTCTCCCTCACATCCGAAATAACGCAGGCCGTGAGATCATGCCGCCTCGCGGTCAGCATCAGGTCCCAGACAAAATCGTCCGACGAGACAAAATCTGAGACCAGAAACACGATGCTCCGGCGTTTGAGAATCCTGTTCATATATCTCAGAGACTCTCCGATCTTGGTTTTTATCTCGAACTGTTGAGACCTGAAGCTCGCCTTAACAACGCCTTTGAGACGTTTCGGCAGCTGGCGAAACGAGCCCAGTGAGCGGCGCCGTGCATTGGAGGCAACGTTCTCGTCCCGGCGCTCCTGTGCGGTCTTGGGATACAGTATCTCCCGAATCACTCGCATCCCGTGCCGCGTCCCCTTTTTGGGCGGGATATAGTTCAAAGCCCTGTCCGAGAAGGTCAGAAGTCCCACGCGGTCGTTGTTGTTGATGGCAGAAAGAGCCAGTATCGCGCAGAGCTCGGCAGCGACCTCCGACTTCAGCTTCTCCCCTGAGCCAAAACCCAGCGAGCCGCTCACGTCAACGACCAGCACGACAGTGAGCTCGCGCTCCTCACGATGTTTCTTAATGAAAAGCTCGCCCATCCTCGCGGTAACATTCCAGTCGATGGCGCGGATATCGTCCCCCGGCACATACTCTCGCACCTCCTCGAACTCCATCCCACGCCCCTTGAAAACGCTCTCATACTGGCCAGAAAACACGTCATCAACGAGGTGCCGGGCACGTATCTCTATCAGCCGAACCTTCTCAAGAATCTCCTGCGGGATCATTTGCCACGAAACCCAAGGTCAGAACTTCTCAAAGGACCTGTGTCCAAAGACTATCACTTGATCTTGCAATAGTTGAGCCATTGGATAGTATCTCGGTAATAAAGCAGTGCCGATATGTAAGCACCCAGAAAACTCGCTCGCGAATCGCTCAATGACTAACAATGGCTAACGCTAGATTAACAAAACTTAGAGGCATTCTCCTCGTTGGCCTTTTGGTTACCGCATTGTGCTCGTGCGGGAAAGATGAAGGAAAGCCTCGCCCGAAGGTTGTCCCGCTTGATGTCAAGCTCTCGGTTGCGCCGGACAGGACAGCAGTGATGACTGATTCGCTTCTCACAATGAGCTTTGCCTGGGAAACAGGCCGGACTTTTGTCCAGCCGAAGGGGGAGCTGTGGGTGCAGGTGCGCTTCGTGGACGTGCGCGGCAACCTCCTTTGGGAAACGAGTCATCTGCCGGAGCCACCCATGCTCAAATGGCGGCCAAGCCAGCTGGTGCAATACAACAAGACGTTTTACGTGCCTCCAATAGGGGCCGAGACGCCGGCTCAGGTTCTGATCGTTTTGCGGGACGAGAAGGCCCCGAACGTTCGGTTCGTGCTCTCGGCGCCGAAAGGACGCCCTGAGGCTCCGTGGATGGCCACGGTCGTGCGACTTCAGATTCGGCCACGACCCTCGCTTCTGGAATCACCGTCCCGGGCCAACATCGTCTTGGTCTCAGGATTCTATCCCGTCGAGCAGCAAGGCAAGCTGCAATGGCGCTGGACTGGCAAGGTGGCGAAGGCCAAGCTCGAGCGGCTGGGCAAACGCGGTATCCTCTTTCTCTCAGGGCAGGTCAACTTTGAGCACCTCAATACGCTCCCGACGATAACGGTCTCGGTTGGGGATAAGGTCAAGGCCAGCTTCTCCCCTGACCGTGACACTGGCAACTTCCAGCGCAAAATCATCGTGCCCGACGATGCGTTCGGCGAGAGCAATTGGCTGGACGTTACGATCGAGACAAGCGAGACGTTTGTGCCCAGCAAAGTAATGGACAGCACCGATACCAGGGAGCTTGGCGTCAAATTGACGAAGATGTTCTTTGGGCCGGCCGAGACATGAAAGAGTCGAAGGGCATCGGCTTCGTCGGACTTGGACGCGTGGCCACGGCGCTCGCCCGTGGATTCGATCGAGCAGCTCGAACCATCTCGCCCAGCTTCGATATAAGCGCCGAGAAGCTGCGTGCTTGGCGCGAGCTCGGCTTTTCGGCGGCCGAAACGCTAAAGCAGGCCGTAGGGGCCGCAGACATCCTGTTCATAACTACTACGGACGATGCGATTGACTCGGTCGCAGAGCAGCTCAGCAATTTGCCCGATGCACGGACGTTGAAGGCTGTCTTCCACACGAGTGGAGCAAGGCCAGCAAGCGTCCTGTCGCGACTTGCGCAACAGAACGTCAATTACGGCTGCATCCATCCAGTGATGAGCTTCTCTGGCGACGTCAACGACGCCGATAGGCTCCGCGGCTGCACCTTCTGCGTTGAGGCCGGCACAAAGGCAGGAGTTAGAATGGCAGAGAACCTGTGCGAGCAGCTGGGCGGCGAGGTCGTCATGCTCTCAAGCGAGGCAAAGGTTGCTCATCACCTCGCCTGCTCCATCGCCTCTAACTTCGCGGTGCTGCTTATGGACGAGGCACGGAGCGTGCATAGAAAGGCGGGCGTGACGAGCGAGGCCAGCCTGGCCATGCTCGGGCAGCTTGCAGAAGCAGCTGTCCAGAATACGGCCAAACTCGGCCCAGAGGCGGCGCTTACAGGGCCGTTTGCACGAGGCGATGTGGCGACGGTCGAATCCCATGTTCGCTGGCTCAAGCAGAACATGCCCGAGCTTCTCGATCTCTACACAACGCTCGGGCGCAGGACGGTCAAGCTCGCACTCCGCGCCCACCGCATCAGTCTCGGGCAGGCGGATGCGCTCCTGAAGTGGCTCTCTATAGGACTCGGCCAACAAGGCTGAGGGCGGATTCTATGAGGCTGTCCAATAAGTCGGGTCCGAGGTTGTGTAGGGGCGGGGCTCGTCTCCGCCCATCTATATATTCGGGCAGACACAAGGCCTGCCCCTACGTATGGCATACCCCGCTGCGTCATCCCCGTTGAAACCGACTTATTGGACAGCCTCTCTATCTGCCGAACGTCTCGCGTTGTTGTGTTAGGCTCTCTTTGCAATGCGAAACACGAGAGTAGAAAAGCTTTTGGCGCTGTTTGGCCCCCAGACGATTGCCTACTTGATGGGGGCCATCTCCCTAACCTGGGTGCTTGCACCAATCCGCCTCGTTTGGCTGCCCGGCCCCAGCGACCTGATGTTGAGAAGGTCCCTGCTTCCACTCAGCTTCCTGCTCATCACGGCGCTCAATTCGCAAGCTACGAGACTTGGGCTGCTTGCCCGCAGGGGGCCAGCGGTCTGGCTCGATACTGCAAGCTACATCATTCTGCTTGCTGTGCTTCGTCCTATTCGTTCGATCAGCGGCTCACAGAACCTTCCCGTAGGGCTGAGCGTCCTGTTCCTCGGCCTGATCGTCGCAAAGTTTGCGGTCCTGTTTGCCGCTATTTACAGAGCGCTCCACACAAACAACACGGCGATCGAGCCGAGCCAATCGCTGCTGACGTCCCCCGGCTCGCGACTCAGGAGGCGCATCCTGACTTACATGTTTCTAGTCGGCTTCTCGTTCTGCTTTCTGATGGGATTGCACGCCGCCACCAAGATGTGCACGCAGCCGGACGAGCCTTTCTATCTCCTGATCGCTCAGAGCATAATCAACGATGGCGACCTCGATCTGAACAACAACCTCGAGGCGCGGGAATATGCGCCTTACTATCCGGGAACGCTCCTGCCTCAGCGAGATGTGAACGATAAGGGGGAGTATATCTCCAGACACGGCGTCCTGTTCTCGGCGCTGCTCATCCCATTTTACGCGTCGTTCGGACGCGTGGGGGCGATGGCGCTCTCCTGCCTCGCCTACGCTGCCTTCAGCGTGCTCCTGTTCTCAGTTTGCGAGCGCGAGACCGGCAGCCGAAGGGCGGCATTTTGGACGTGGGCCATTGCCCTGGTCGCAACACCTGGGCAGACCTACTCCACGCAGATATACCCCGAATCGCTCGCCTGTTTGCTGATCATGCTGCTTCTCACGGCCGCCCTGCGCCGCTCAACCGGCTGGCGAGCGGTCTGTGGCCTGGCCGCTGCCGTCATCTTGCCCTGGCTCAAGGCGAGATATGCGCTGGTCGGGCTCCCACTCCTTGTCTTCTGGCTTATAGGTATTATGCGGACGAGAGAGAAGCCGGCCGGCGCTCGCGCAGGATTCGGGCGTCGCAGGACTGCGGCGGCAGTGCTCTTGGGAACCCTCAGCTCGCTCGTTTTGGCCCTGCTATTTCATAGGACAGTGGCGTTTCGTCTCTTCGGAGCGATGAATCTCGACGATCTCTTGCATCTTCAGTGGTCGAGATGCTGGTATAACCTCTTTGCACTGTTTCTTGACTTTCAATACGGGCTCTTGGTCTATTCGCCGGTGTTTCTGTTCGCACTGTGGGGCTTCTTGGTCATGCTCAGGCGTAAGCGCTATTGCGCTGAAATCAGCACCACAGAGACACAGAGACAAGGAGAAAAAAATGGAAGCTTCAGGCGCAGGGCGAATTTGGTTGGGATCACAGCGTGCAGCGCGGCCGGGTATTTGCTCGCTCTCTCAACTCTCGGCTGGTGGTTTGGCGGCGGCTGCGCTCCGGGGCGGTATCTGGTCTGCCTGTTGCCGATACTGCTTTTCAATGTTTCGTTTGGCCTGACGTTCTCGCAAGGATTTCTGGCTCGCTCTTTGCTCGCGCTATCCTGCACATACACAGCGTTCATGTCCTTCTCGATGGCCTTGTTCCCCATCGATCGGTATATGGTACCAGGCTCGCATAACTTGGTCATATCACGGCTGCTGGCGACGGCCAGGCCGCCTCTAGACCTCGTGCCATCCTTCATAAGAGGCAACGTCGCAAGCTACGTCTCGATAGCCATCTTTGTGGCCGTAGTATCCGCGCTATTTGCCCTTGCTAAAAGGTCGCACTGAGGCCGAGCAACAAGCGGGCGGCGACCTTGGAGGGGCGCTGTGCCCTTTCCTTTCTTAGGGCCGGGCAAGGACCGAGGCTGTCCAATAAGTATGTTCTCGGGAGAGACGCTCCGGGATGGTGCAATGGGACATACTATATGTAGGGGCAGGCCTTGTGTCTGCCCGATATATAGATGGGCGGAGACAAGCCCCGCCCCTACGCAACTCCAGATTCGACTTATTGGACAGCCTCAAGGACCAAGCCCCCAACAATCCTCAGCCACAGCCTCACGACAAGCGCCAGCTTGACAGTTGCGCAACATTTAGTAATAATGAATCGAAGCGGGTGGAGCGAGCTTCAGAGAGCGGTGAATGCAAACGGGCCGGCGAGGGCCAGTTTCGGTCACAGCCTTCCAAAGAATCTTGCTCCCTTGCCTAGATGTTTTATGTGTCAACGGGCATTGCCCGAGAACTACTGCGAAGCAAGAGGAGAACAGATGGCACCGAACAGCACTACGTATGAGGCGCCCAAGGTCATCACGCTCGATTCTCAGAGAATCATGTCCGCCCTTGGCCCCTCGCTGTCATGCACAGGCTTCGGCGGCGCTGTGGATTGCTGAGGCTGGAATCGATCGTGCTGCGTAACTTCAATGCGGCCATGTCGATAAAAAATCGATTAAGGGAGAAAAAAGGTGAAAACTGGTTTGATAGTTTTGGTATTTGCTCTCGTCCTCGCCGGCGGTTGGGCAATTGCGGATGACATCCTCGTCGAGTTCACTGCTGGGCAATACACGATAGAGGACACCGATGCCGGGGAGATTATCCACATGGATGGCTGCGGGTCTGTGGGCAGTCCTGGCTCGCCCATGCTGCCTCTTAAGGTGTATCAAGTTGCGTTGCCCCCGGACGTTGTGTGGGATTCGCTCTCGGTTTCTGTTGTCCAGAAGACTGAGGAGTCTGTTCCGGGGGACTACAACATCGCGCCGGCTCCGCCTCGTAAAGTTCTCGATAGTGAAGGCGATTGGGAGTGGGGCGATGCTACGAACGTCGTCAACGGGAAGGATATGGATATTTATGGAGAAAACGCGTTCTGGCCAGCGGCCTCAGCCGAGCTTCACGGCAAAGCTCAAATGCGCAAGTGGAAGTTCGTAAACATCGCTTTCTATCCGTTCAAATACAACCCCATTACAAAACAGATCGTTCTGTGCAAGAGCGCCTCGGTCAAGATAGAGATGACACGCGACGCAAGTCTGGTTGACCAGCGTTTGCTCGACGACTCGATGATGGATGGGAAGGCCGCCACGAAGTTCGTCAATTATCAGGCGGCTAGAGCTTGGTATAACAAGCGTGGCATGATTCCGCTGGGCACTTACTCTTCTTATGATTATGTGATCGTAACTACGGAGGACATATACACCGGCAGCAGCAAGCTTGGGGACCTCAAGACGCACCTCGAGAATCTCGGACACACGGTTCTGATCGTCACCGAGAGCCATAGCTATGGAGACGGGGATGCAGCCGGCGGATACGGTGCCAAGACTGGCCAGGCGCCGAACGGGACGGACGACAAGGTCAGGAAGTGGCTCGAGGACAACTACTACTCGCCTCCGAACGGGTATGGCATAGTCTATGTCCTGCTGATCGGGGGCCCCTCGGCGAACGGCGACCTCCCGATGAAGACCTGCTATCCGGGCACCGGGTATGGCGTCCCCACTGACTACTATTTCGCAGACCTAACCGGAGATTGGGATTCGGACGGTGACGAGACGTTCGGGGAGAATGGCGATGACGACGTGGACTTGGAGCCAGAGGTTTACGTGGCTCGCATCCCTGTCTATAACGCCGCCTACTCCACCCTGGATGTGATCATCCAGAAGGAGATCGATTACGATACGGCCAGCGGTGATCTTGATTGGCGGCTCGACGTTCTATTTCCACTCTCGTTCCCATGGGACGGGACCGACCCCTCCTATTACTCGCACGACATGGAGACCCAGTATCTCAATGCCAGACACTTCTCAACCTATGGGATGTACCAGGATCACAATGACGATTATTGCTCAAGTGCCTACACCCCGGATGAGGTCCTTGACGGCGGCACGGGCGCCGGAACCTTATACAACCGCTGGACGCAACATCCTTACGGCATGGTCTGGTGGTTTGGACACGGCAACTGGTCAACCACGGTCGTGGGCAACAGCGATTCGTCCAGCGACTGCTACCGGGGTACGATGTTCTACTACACGTGGTGCCCAAGCCTTGACGACTCGCACCCCGCGTTCACCTTCCAGATCAGCTGCTCAAATGGCACGCCCTCCCAATCTGGCAATCTCGGTTACTCGCTCCTGAAGAACGGCGCTATCAACACAGCGTCAGCCTCGAATTCGTCTTTTGGCTACAGCGGGAACTTCTACTACACCCGCCGTTATGGAGGCTCACAGGA
>CAZKNE010000086.1:0-7855 GCA_964554005.1 uncultured bacterium
GAACCCACCATCAACTGCTTCCTAAATCATTGTCAGCGTAATCCCAACGACAGAAAAGATACTGTCGCCGCCGCTCTCAGTCAACGGCTGCCTCCCGCATACCAGTTGGTCAAAAATCGAAGCTCACATGCTCCCGGGCCTGGGGCAGTTGATCGTGTTCATGGATTCTATTGTGTTCTGGCGCTTCTGCTCTGCACTCTGGCCCGAAAGCGGGCGGTGCAAGCGGGGATCGAGCTCTCGCTGCCGGCGATGTTGAAGGAGTTATCAGCGATAAAGGATGTCGCCGTTATCTATCCGAAGGGAACCTTGCCCACCCCTGGGACCACATCGCTATCAGCCGAATGTCAGCCAAGCAACGCAAACTCGCCGCAACATTTACCGCAGGGTAATACAGAAGCACTATCCAATATGCCGTCCCAGGCAGCCGACTAGACTACAACAACTACATAAGTAGGAAACTCAGGCTAGGCCTGCGGAGGCTCTCCGCCGAGTGCTTTACGGAGGACGGAGCGGACTCGCGCGCCGAGGAGGTTGGGCTGGCTGATGGCTTTCCATGCCCAGGACGTAAGCCGCCTCGGTGAACGCAGCTTGTGCGAGAGGTTGAGCCGCTCGATGCGCTTCTCGTATTCCTTCAGGTCCTCGAACGTCAGGTTCTGGAGCTTGACGTTCGTGCCGCCTCGGGCCTTGCTCTTGACGTTGTCGAACTCATCCGGGTCCGACATCTCGGCCAGGCAGCCAGCGTCGGCAATGGCCCGATACATCTCTGTCTCGGGCAGCGCTGAGCAGAAATAGACGTAAATGTCAGCTGGCCTGATGCGCCTCAACAAGTCGTAGGTCTCTTGAAGCTCCGCACGCGTCTCGTCGGGCGCGCCGAGTATCACATTCGCCGTAGCCTGAATGCCAGCCCTTCTACACCATCGGAACGCGTCCTCGACCTGAGACGGCGTGATGCCCTTGTGGTAGAAATCAAGTATCCGCTGCGAGCCCGACTCAACCCCAAAACTGATCACCCGACAGCCGCAGCGCCTCATGGCGGCCAGCAACTCCGGATTCACGGTATCGACTCTTGCGCTACAGTGCCATTTGGGCGAGATGTGTTTTGAGGCGAGGATGCTCTCGAGCTTTTGGAACCAAGTAAGCCCCAAAAGCGACATCGTGTCGTCCTTGAAGAATATCGTCGCACTTCGCCCAAACCGCTCGATTACCTCCTGGACCTCATGCGCGACGTTCTCCGCGGACCGTTTCCTCAGCCTCCCGAAGAGTTTATCGAGCGTGGGCTTGCAGAAACTGCACTTGAAGGGGCAGCCTCGCGTGGCGATCATTCCAACCTGGTTGAGGCCGCCCTGGCTCTCATATCTGCCGTAGTCGATGAGGTCTCTCGCTGGGAATGGGAGCGAGTCGAGGTCCTCGATGAAGGGAGCACGAGGCGTCTGGCTCAGGTTCCCGTTTTCGAGATAGGCTATGCCCGAAGTGCTATTCTGAGTGCCGGACGAAAGACGTTCAACAAACTCAACAGCAGAACGCTCACCCTCGCCAATGAAGGTGTAATCGAACCCCGCGCGCAGAACCTCCTCGGGCAGAATCGTTGCGTGAACGCCGCCAGCAACAACAATCGCGTCCTTTGCGGCCGATCTGACGAAGTCCAGGACGCGTTTTGCCCGGCCAAAGAGCGGCGATGTGAAGCCAAAGGCGATCAGCTCCGCCTCGGCAAACTCGCTCGTGAACGGCTCAAGGCTCTTCTCGAACGTGAGGTCTATGACGCTCACTATGTGGCCCGCCGCCCTGAGGCTGGAGGCAACGTAGAGAATCCCGAGCGGCTCTTCATCTAGTATTCCGCCCTGGTAATCGAACCGTGGATAGACGAGCGTGATCTTCATTCAGCTACTTAGCAAGGTATGCGCCTCAAGGGCGCGGATAAATAAACATCCTATACAACTAGCTGAATGATAAGTCTCGAGGTAGCAATTGACAAGAGAGACAGCATGGCCAGGAGACGGCCACTGTCCAGACGTCTGGGTTCGGACGCTCAGGACAAACGTTGGCCGTTAAGAAGCTGCTGCCTGCGCCTTTTTCGCCCGTTTCCTCATCGGGTAAACATCTCGGGTCAGTTCTCGATCTTTTGGTCGGAAGACCCCAGAGGGCGGTCTAGAGCCGCCTGAAAGCCCGCACGGCGAATCTCATCCTCCAGCCCGTCCCCCTGGGTAGGCACAAGAGCAATCGAGAAGACCTCGTCCATAGTTTTGACCGTAACGAACTCGACGTCTTGCTTGATCGCGTCGGGGAGCTCCGACATATCCTTCTCGTTCTCAGCTGGGATTATGACTTTTTTGATCAGTGCGCTGTGCGCAGCAATAGCCTTTTCTTTCAGACCGCCTATTGGCAAGACGTTGCCACGCAGCGTGATCTCGCCGGTCATAGCTAAATCGCCTCTGATCGGCCTGCCGGAGAACGCTGAGGCCAACGCAGTTGCGAGCGTGATGCCGGCAGATGGGCCGTCCTTTGGAATAGCGCCCTCAGGGACGTGGATATGCACGTCCTTGTTCTTGAACGCCTCCATGGGAATGCCCAGCGATCTGGCCCTGGAGTGGATGAATGTCAAGGCAGCTTTAGCCGATTCCTGCATCACATCGCCCAAGTGACCCGTCAGAAGGAGATTCCCTTTGCCCTCTGTCAGCAAGACCTCCGTGTTAAGTATCTGACCGCCGAACTCGGTCCACGCAAGCCCAATGGCGCAGCCAACCTGATCCTCCTTCTCACGCTTCGTCTGCCGATATCTAGGAACACCCAAGAGCTCCTCAACCTCGGCCGCTGTTATCACGGTCGGCTCCCGCTGCGTGTTCTCACTGGGCTCATCCTTGGCGACGCGCTTCGCCAGTTTGCGGCAGATGCTGCCGATTTCACGCTCCAAGTTGCGCACACCGGCCTCACGAGTGTAGTTGCGGAGGATCTTCTTGATGCCGTCCTCGGTGAACTCCATGCTGCGGCCCTCCAGGCCGTTCTCGCTGAGCTGCTTCTTGATAAGGAAGTTCTCGGCGATCTTCACCTTCTCGTATTCTGTGTAGCCCGGCAGCCTGATTATCTCCATCCTGTCCTTAAGCGCCGGCGGAATCGGATGCTCGATGTTAGCGGTCGTTATGAATAGGACCTGGGAGAGATCAAAATCGACGCCAAGGTAATGGTCAGTAAAGGTGTGGTTCTGCTCAGGATCAAGCACCTCAAGCAGTGCGGACGCCGGATCGCCTCGGAAGTCTGATGTCATCTTATCGACCTCGTCGAGCAGAAAGACCGGATTCTTGGTGCCCGCCCGCCGAATCGCCTGAATTATCCTTCCGGGCAGTGCTCCTATGTACGTTCTTCTGTGCCCGCGAATTTCGGCCTCGTCCCTCACGCCACCGAGCGAGAGCCGGACGAACTTGCGGCCGAGTGCCTTGGCTACCGATTGTGCAAACGATGTCTTGCCGACGCCGGGCGGCCCTACGAAACACAGAACCGGCCCCTTGATCTTTTTGACAAGCTTGTGAACCGCAAGATATTCAACCACACGCTCCTTGACGTTCTTAAGACCCCAGTGCTCGGCCTCGAGAATGTTCTCCGCCCTTTCGATGTCTAGATTGTCCTCGGTGGTCTTGTCCCAAGGCAATGACACGAGCCAATCAAGGTAGTTGCGAGAAACGGTGGCCTCGGCAGAGATCGGCGGCATCATCGACATCTTGCGGAGCTCCTGGTCGGCCTTTTTCTTGACCTCCTCGGGCATCCCGGCCTTGTCGATCTGCTCCTTCAGCACCTGAATCTCGTTCTTGGTGCTGTCATCCCGGCCCAGCTCCCGCTGAAT
The DNA here is from genome assembly GCA_964554005.1 of uncultured bacterium. Lineage (GTDB taxonomy): Bacteria > B130-G9 > B130-G9 > B130-G9 > B130-G9 > B130-G9. Next base: position 3,833 of record CAZKNE010000086.1, read on the forward strand.
CGCCTTCATCTTCTCGTTGAGATAGTATTCCTTCTGCGACTGCTCCAGCTGCTTCTTGACGTCCTCCTTGAGCTTGTCATCGAGCTCTAGCGTCTTGATCTCGGCATCCAACAAGTCGAGCAGCCGCTCCAACTGAGACCTGATATTGAGCACCTCCAGTAGCTCCTGCTGCATATTGCTCGGCGTCGAGAGATGCTGAACTATCGCCCCCAACAGCTTCTGTGGCTCCTCGATACGTGTGATCGACCGGGCGACCTCGTTGCCCAACCGCGGGTTTATCTGCACACAATAGGTGAACTTATCCTTGACCTCGTCAAGCAGCCGAGAGTAGAAACTGTCAGCAAGCTCTGCCTCCTCTATCAACTCCGCCTCGGCAGCAAGGTATGGCTCAGTTTGGACAAAACGTTTTATGATTGCTCTCCTCAGCCCAACAACGAGAACCTTAATGCTGTCATCTGACATCACTATCTTCTGTTTGACCTTGGCCAGCACCCCAACCTTGTGAATGCCCTCCGGGCCAGGATCGTTCTCCTCCACGTCCTTCTGCATGGTGAACACTACAAGGTCCTCGCTGTCCTTGAGGGATTTGATAGCGCTGACAGATTTCGCTCGGCCTATGAAGAGCGGGACGAGCACATCCGTAAAGAGCACCTTATCCCGAAGGGCAACGAGCGGGTATATGCGCTCTTCCTTAACACTGGACACTGACTTGCTGCTCAGAAACATTCTGCAAACCCCCAACTAGGTGTGATTATCGCTACAGTTAAATATAGTTCGGGACGCCCATGATGTCAAGCAGCTGGACCAGGGGTTTCCCCACTCTGTCCTGGCGTGGTTCTGGGCACCGCCTTCGTTTCAGGAGGCTTGACACCGGCTGCGAAATGCACAGCGCTGCTCGTCCCAAACCTCTGTTACCAGTGCCCTCCCAGCGATTCTTAGCGACGGCCGCTAGCCAAAACCGCCGCCCGTCTTTGTTGACTTTGTGTGCCCCATCGTGCGATCCTTTGCGGGCTGTTGGTCATATCTGAGAGAGTGAGGGAAAGATTGGCTGAAGTTCAGTTTTTGGCTATCACGCCGAACGCCGAGGAACTGATCGAGCGCGCGGCGCGAACTTGTCATCGGTCCCGCCTCGGCGGTGATGCCGGCTCCCGCACGAAGTTCATTCAGAAGATAATAAAGCTTGGCCATCTATCGGTTCTGGAGCACGCCTCTGCCACGTTCCGCATCGTCGGTGGCTCTCGGGCCTTTTCCCATCAACTGGTGAGGCACAGGCTGGCCAGCTTCTCCCAGCGCTCCCAGCGCTATGTCTTCGAGAAAGATTTCGCCTATGTAGTTCCTCCGTCGCTCGAAAGGCGAGGCGAGGCGCTGAAGGTGTTCGAGACGGCGATGGCAGCTGCCCGTGATGCGTATGCCCGACTGCTCGAGCTCAAAGTTCCCCGCGAGGACGCCAGGTTTGTTCTCCCCAACGCTGTCGAGACGGAGCTCGTGATGACGGCCAACATGCGGGAGTTCCGACACATTTTTGAGCTCCGTTGCCACCGGACGGCACAGTGGGAGATCAGGTCTATCGCGATGGAGATGCTCAAGGTTCTCAAGGCCGAGCTGCCAGCTGTGTTCGCTGATTTCGAGATGGCCGAGGACGGCAGCCATGCGTGGACTGTGCCGCGCAAGGGCCCGTAGGACGGTTAGCTGACAATGGAGACGAAAGAGCGACCCAAACTCTGTGCCGACGTGATGCTCGGACGTCTCGCCAAATGGCTGCGCATCGTGGGCTTCGATGTTCTCTACTCCAATGACGCGGACGATGACGAGCTGATCGAGACGTGCAAGTCCGAGGATCGGGTGCTGCTCACGCGGGACACCGCACTTGCCAAGCGGGCTGAGGCGGATTTGAAAGTCATATTCGTCGAGGGCGACCACATCAAGGAGCAGTTCGGCTCGATACGCGACAGGTTGCCCATAACGCTGGAGCCGCCGTTGATATTCTCAAGGTGCCTTCTCTGCAACACGCCGCTGAGGCGCGCGACCAGAGAGGAGGTCGAGCCGTTGGTTCCGGCCTTCGTCTTTAACACCAAGAAGGAGTTCAAAATCTGCCCAAAGTGCAGCAAGGTTTATTGGAAAGGCACGCACGTCCAGCACGCGCTGCGAACTGTGCTGGTCTCGTTCTCCGGTTTCAACGGTGAGGACCTGCCGGCCGACACGGCCACCCGGGACGCCCGCTGATTATCTGATTGGCTGGATACAGGGCACAGTTGGGCGGCGGATTCTCTCGATGCTCTTTACTTAGGCTACGGCAAATGGTACCTGTAACTTGACGTAGGCAGAGGAACTGCTGGCGAATCACGCATCTCAAAGCAGTCGGTTGAGGTTACGGGAAAGAGGCAAGAGACTGTTCCGTTATGAGAGATGACCGAGGTTAAGATGAAGAGTGAAGAACTAACTTCTGATGGGATTATAGAACTCCTCTGCAAATATGCTGGCGAGATGAGGAGCCGATTCAGCGTGCAAAGGATAGGCCTTTTTGGGTCCTACTCACGCCACCAGTCATTTGCGATAAGCTGTCTATCTCCTTCAGGGGATTTCGCGTTGATGAATCGTGAGCACAATTCATGTAATATGCTGTTATGAGTTTGAAGATTACAGCTGGGAAGGAAGAGATCGCTGAATTCTGCCGGCGCCATCGGATCCGGAAGCTGGCCTTCTTCGGGTCGGTGCTTCGGGACGATTTCGGGCCAGATAGCGATGTCGATGTGTTGGTGGAGTTCGAGCCGAGTGCCCGTGTGGGATTGTTCGATCTTTACAGCATGGAGCAAGAACTCTCCCACCATCTGCGCGGCAGAAAGGTGGATATCAACACACCAAGAAGCCTGAGCAAGTACTTTCGCGATGATGTGCTGGCCGAGGCGGAGGTCCAGTATGCCAAAACATGATCCGAGAGTCCGGCTTCTACACATGCGGGACTATGCGCGCAAGGCTGTCGCAATGGTCGAGGGTCAGGTCCGTGCGGACCTCGACAGCGACGAGAAGCTGCGCCTGGCTCTCACTCACCTCGTAGAGCTCGTTGGAGAGGCCGCCAGCCAAGTGTCTCCGGAAATACGGGCGCAATACCCGCAAATCCCCAGGCCGCAGGTGATCAGCATGCGCCACCGGCTCATCCACGGATATGATTTCGTGGACTACGATATCTTATGGGACACAATCACTTATAATCTCCCAAACCTCATTGCACAACTGGACAGCATCCTGGGAAGAGAGGCGTAATCAAAGGAGCGCTCGGGCAACACCTAAAGACAGATGCGGATTCCGTCGCCAGCGCTGCAGTTGATCGCGGGTCTCAAGCAGGCCGAATGCCTGACCACAATATGTCAACCAAGCCCACTCAATACTGCAAAAATAGCCGGCCCCACTTGGTCTTGAGCGCCTCCTCGACGCGCTTCTTGCCGATGAAGGGGTACCAATACCAATCGTGGTAGATGATTGAGGCCGCGTAGGACCAGGGTGCGAGGAAAGTGCGCAGCAGGAACTTCTCCGCGAAGTGCAGCGGGCCCCAGTTGGGCAGCTGCTACGGCATCAAGGGCGAGAACTTCCCTTCCTACGTGACCAATGGCAACATGATGGACCACAGCTACAGGACCTTTCGGTTCAGGTGCTGTGTGGACGTGGAATGATTCTGTGCACAAAACAAGGCCGAATGAACGCCAACGCGGATAACCTGCCAGCAGATTCTCTCGATGCTCTTTACTTAGGCTACGGCAAATGGTACCTGTAACTTGACGTGGGCAGAGGAACTGCTGGCGAATCGCGCATCTCAAAACAGTCGATTGAGGTTACGGGAAAGAGGCGAAGGACTGTGGGAATTGACGAAATCCTGAAGCAAAAGCGCGAGGAGATTCTTCGCATCGCCGCCAAGCATGTATGTGTTCGTCATTCGCGGCATCGGCTTATGTGCATAGCTTTGCCGCCGGCCGTTGCCCGTGGGTTGCACCCCCATCAGGCGGGCGTTCTGGCGGTCCTGCATCAGGC
>CAZKNE010000087.1:0-7793 GCA_964554005.1 uncultured bacterium
TCACAAGACGTCTGTTCAGCTGCAGAGCAGGACTCTTCGCGGCAGCCCTCATCGCCGTCAATCCGCTCTGCATCTACTACTCGCAGGAAGCGAGGGGATACTCAATGCTCCCGCTTTTCATCATCGCGTCGGCTTACTTTTGGGTTGTCGCAGCCGAGAGGGCGAGATGGTGGCCATCGGGACTGTTCGCATCCATCACACTCGCGCTCGCCTTCTACTCGCATTACTGCGCCGTCCTCTGGATCGCCTCGCTGCCGCTTTCGATGCTCGTGATAGCGCGTTCTCGTAGGGGCGATTCACGAATCGTCCCCAAGCTGTTCTGGCTTGATGTCAAAACGCTCGCGGCCTCACTTGTGCTCGTCAGCCCGTGGCTTATGGTTTTTCTTGACAAGGCCACAACCACGGTCTCAGTGGCCGACTTCTGGATACCCAAACCGACGGCCAAGACGGTTTTGATAAGCCTCGAGAACATGCTGGCAGGATTCCAGGCGCCGTTGATAGCAGGTCTGCTGGCAACAGCTCTTGTAACGGCACTGGCTGTTCTTGGCCTCGGCGCAGCACTGCTTCGCGGACCAAGGCGCGGGGCATTGCTCGTGGCTGTGAACGCCTCACTGCCCGTCGCCCTTGCCTTCGCTATCTCGAGGCTCGCCAAGAACTCAGTCTATCTTGACCGCTGCCTGATCGCATCAGCGGTCTTCGTTCTTATCATCGCAGGCTATGGGATGTCCCTGCTGCGCAAGAAGATCGCTGTCACAGTTCTGCTGGCCACCTTCGCACTGCTCTCATTCTCGCTTGTGAATCACTATCGCAACGTTATCCCCGACGTGTCGCACTGCCCCGGCGTGCGGCCGCGCAAGGCGTTTCGGCAGGCCGCCGACTTCGTGAGGCAGAACCTCCTGAAGGACAATCTGGTCGCACACACTTGCAGGAGCTCGCTTGCGCCATTTATGGTCTATCTTCCAAGCGAACAGCGACAGATCGTGCTCGCCTCGAGCAGTGAGCACCGAGCTAGGGTCATGCAGAAGTACCCATACAAGGGACTTTGGAGCAGCAGGCTATCGGAGATGACGCTGCCTATCGCCGTTTATGACCTCCCTCCGGGCTACAAGAGGCTCGTCCTCGTTGCTAGCGAGTGGGACATCGGAAAGGGCGACTTCTACTCGCAAGAGACGGCCCGGATCAAACGTTTCCTCGACCGCAATTACCCTCTTGTCATGTCCAAAACCTTCTACGGCGTTCCGCTTTACTTCTATGACCTGACGCGGCCCGTTGCGACGAGCCAGCCGACTGACGCGCCGATCTCTCTAGCAGGTGAGCAAAAACCGTGAACCTGAAAGCGCTCATAAGAAACTCATACGCCTCGCTAGCGGACAAGGGGACACAGAGCGGGGCACCCCGGGCCGCGTTTCGCCTGGCTCGCGACCTGCGGCTTTTCGTCGAGCTGCTGTTCCCTCAGCGGTTTTCTGGAAGGACGATTGCCGTGGCCGATCCTGTGAACGGCCGGCGAGCCTCGTTCAGCATTTGGGGCAACACAAGCGGAGTTTGGTATCTCACGCGTTGCCTCGAGCGGTCAGGGCTTTCTTTGCACGAAGCGGACGATTCAGACATGGCAAACGCACGGCCATCAATCAGCTTCGTTTGGCATAACTGCGCTGTGTCCTGGAAGTTCAGACGCGCCGGATGGCTGGTCCTCCCGGGCCAGGTGCGCTCACGAGTGGACCTCTCTGCCGGCATGGACGCCGTGAAAGCACGCTTCTTGCGCAGCGCAAAAGCGGCAGTCAGAAGCATCATCAAACAGCGGCTCATCTATCATATTGTCCCGTGCAACGAGATTCTCCGGCGGTTCTACGACGAGATGTATCTTCCCTATCGAGAGGTTCGCTTCGCTGGCAATCCGATAGTGAAGGACTTTGAATCGGTGCGCAGGTTCGCGGAAGGCTCCGTCATGCTCGCTATTACTGATTCGACGGTCGAATCGGCGCCGAGGTTGGAGGATATGCTGGGTGCACTCATCATCCGGCGGAACGGCAGGAGCGCAACCGCCGACTTGCCCGGCCTAAATGGCGACCCGCTGGCTGCTCTCGAACGAGGCGTGGTCGAGTCGCTTTACTACTTTTCGCTTGAGTGGTGCAGCTCTTTGGGCATCGAGACGGTCGATCTGGGCCAGAGCCATCCATTCCTCGATGACGGCATACTCCGCTTCAAGACTAAGTGGGGTGCGACGGTTGAGTCCACGCAGACGGGCGTGCACAATCTCGCGGTTCGCTTCTTGGACAACGGCTGGCTTGGCAGACATTTTCTTGCGAATCACCCGCCGATCGTCTATTGCAACGGCAAGCGGAGAGCCTCCGCTGCCAGAACTTTTTCTACCAGGCTGGCGGACAGACTAGAAAATCCGTCCTACACCCCATCCTACACGCCGTCCTACACCGCCAACCGCCAACCGCCAACCGCCAATCTCATCGGCCTGGCGTATCTCCTGGCCGACGACTTATCTTATCGAGGCCTGAGAAAACTGAGGCAGAGCCGAATGATAGACGGCCTACGAGAGCTGGTGGTCGTTTCAGACCCCAACTCGCCCCAGGACGCACAGCGACTGGCAGGGCAGTTCCCCGGTCTCAAGGTTATCCCTTGTTACGACCTACGCTACCTGGCGGAGGCGGTCAACTCGCTGTCCCGCTGACGGCCACCTGTCCCGGATTATTCACAGATGTCACGGTTGCAGATTTCTGGAAGGCCCTTGAGAGGCTGTGAAATAATAGGGTGTTCACCAACGCTATGTGATGTGCAGACAACATTGTGATCTATACACAAGGCAGGCTGAAAGCCCGCCCTACACCATATTGCCTATCGCTTTTCTGAATAATCCGGGCTATGAGCGCTAAGAGCGGTCATATTAGCTGGAGCAGCTCGTCGTCTATGCCGAGCTCGGCAAGCGTGCTTTCGAGCGGAGAGCCGGTCGCTGGGTCTATCCCAGAGAGCTCATAGAAGTGAGAGAGTGCGGCCTGAAACTCGTCTGGCTTGATGCTCTCACCCCGAAATTTGCCCCCCGGCATCGGCTCCGAGTAGCGACCGGGCAGCCCATCAAGGTTCTCGCCGCCGGTGCGCCTGGCAATCCACAGCCGCTCAATCGCGCCGATCCTTTCTCCGACCTTCTCGAGGTCCTTGCACGTGAGGCCAAGCCCAGAAGCAGCGTTGACATACTCCGTCAACTCATCAAAGCCTAGAAGCTCGGGGCTGTTGAACTGGACGATGAACCTACAGATGCCTATGGCGTCAGACACCGCAAACAGCGACTCGGTCTGCCGAACCATCTCGGCTTTACCCTCGTAGGACCTGGGGTCGGGCGAGACCCGAGCGCCGAATATCTTTCGCAATTGTCTAGCGCTCAGATTCAGCGCCTCGAGCGTCGGCCGAGAACGAAGGTGGTCTGCGCCTCGTGTTGACGTCGCCACTCCGAGCGCAAAGCCCTTGTGGCCGCGGACATCGACCGCGTCCGACTGAGGCAGCCGTTTTGACCAGACCATCACCTCGTCCACCACGTCGCCGAAATGGCTACGCATCGCCCGAGCGCCGTCGGCAAGCAATGCTCCGAAGTTCTCTCGCCGGGCTATGGCCTCGATCAGCTGCATGATGACATCCGCATCGCCCCAGCTGAGCCGCAGTCCGCCCGTGTCCCTCTCGGTGATAACGCCCTTTCTGAACAGCTCAATCGCGGCCGCTATGAGATTGCCGGCTGTGCAAGAATCCATGCCGAGCCGATTGAGCCTGTCGTTAATCGCGAGAATGGCGTCCAGATCGGTGATGCCGAGGACTGGGCCGATGGTGCCCAGCGTCCCGTATTCGATTCCGGGGCCCTCGATGCCAGCGTATTTACCATCAGGGATTCTGTAAGTGTGCTGGCAGCGCACCGGACATGAGAAGCAGCCAGTCCGACGGACATAATACCGCTCAACCAGCCGTGAGCTGCGGAGGGCGTTGCTGCCCTCGAGCGGAGCGGAGGTGGCGTTTTTGGTTCTTATTATCCCCATGCGGCTGTGCAGGTCATAGAGGAATGGCGTGCCGCGCTTGGCGAGATGTTTCAGGACATCAACCTTCTTCAAGGCCCGCAGGAAGCGCCTCGTCAGCTTGATGAAGGCATCTGGATCGAACAGCTCGGACACCATATCTCGCGGCCTGCCAGTTGCGATAATGGCCTTGATCCGCTTTGCGCCCATGAGGCAGCCGAGGCCTGTTCTGGAGGCTGCATGACGACCGCCCGTCCTGACCTGCGAGAAACGAACCAGATTCTCGCCAGCAGGCCCGATGAGCAACGCTTCGGCGTCTCGACCGAAGCGCGACTTCACTGCCTCCTGCGCGTCGTACGTGTCCCTGCCCCAGAGCCATGTCCCGTCCTCGACCGATACGTCGCCACCATCCAACACGATGAGGCTGGGCCTCTCGAACTTCCCGGTGATGATCAGGTGATCAAAAGCAGTCCTACGAAGCGCCGCACAGAAATGCCCGCCTACGCTGGAGTCCCCGAGCAAGCCCGATTCGGGCGAGATGCCTGAGACCGACGTCCTCGCAAGCGAGATGCCGTGGATGCCGGAGAGAAGGCCATTGCCGATGATGAGCGGTGCGTTATCTGAGAGCGGCTCGATGTCCGGTGTAGCGTATTTGAGCAGCGCCAGCATGTTGATTCCGCGCCCGCCCAGCAGCATTTTCCGGGCACTCTGCGGTATCTCCCGAGACCTAGTAGTTCTCGCTGAAAGGTCAATGTGCGCGACCTTTCGTCTGGCTAACGCTCCTTGCATCTCATTTCTCCCTGATGTGGCGAAACCCTTGATGGGTTAGCATGAGGTTAGCAGGCCAGCCCCCTATGCTCAACAAGCACTCTGCAAACAACCGTCAGTTCGCCCCTTCACACTTGTCCTGAATTCGCTTAATCTTATTATGGCTGATTGAAGCGTTCAGGACAGAAAGGATTGGATAGTCCTCGTCGTTGTGGGCGGGACAAGACGGAATGGATCTGTAGGATGTCATCGACGGAATCGCCCCTCGTGTCCAGGATTAAGCAATTGCCAGGATCGCTCCGATTTTGGCTGGGGCTACAGCCCGGTTGGGAGACGGCTCACGGTGGCGACCCCAGTCCTTCTGCGCGGCATATCTACCGCTTCCTGTGCGCGCTTGTCAAGGTGTGTTTTGCTTACTTTGTGGCGAATCTGATTGCCGACGTTTTCATCGGTTCATCACTGCATCGCTGGACTGTTGAGTCACTTTGCCTGAGCTGGAAAGCAAGAGGATGCAGAAAAGAGGTTCTGATCGCTTTTCGGGCGGGGCTTTGGGCGGTCTTCTCCTGGGCGTTGTTCCGTCGCGATCTCAAAGTGATCTATCGCAAGTTAGGCCGACGAATGCCCTGGCAAAGAGCAGTCAAACTCGTGATAGTGTGTCTCTTGATATACACCGGAGCATACATCGCCATCCAAAAGGTCATGCTGCCTGATGGGAAGCTGATTCGAAAATCTATGTCGAGACACGCTATAAGGGTTTACGACATCATGCCCAGGAACACGCACCCCGCCAGTGTGACTGCCGTCAGCAGATTCATCATAGTCCCGCTGGGCGAGGAGTTGCTGTTCCGCACTGCTATCCTCATTACACTGCTATATCTCTTGGGCAAGTGGCCTGCTGCAATCGGCTCCAGCTTTCTCTTTGGCTATGGCCACTTCGACCAGTGGGGGCATCTAGCGTGGTTCCCCGTCGTGTGCATGACACTGTTCGGGCTTTTCAGCAGCGTTATCCTGTTTAGGACGGGCAGGATAAGGTGGTGCATCTTATTCCACTCGCTGCACCTGATGCACCAGTTTCTCTTTAGGGTGGCTATCCCGCCTCTGGGTGTCGCGTTCTGAGTCCCATCACAAACAGCCTTACGAGCCGCGCATCTTGCCGAGCTGTGCCAATAGCCCGTCGGCCTTGTCCGAATAGCCCTTCATTCCTCTGGACTCGGCAAGCTCCCTAGCCCGATGAGCAACGCTTCGGCGTCTCGACCGAAGCGCGACTTCACGGCCTCGTGCGCGTCGTACGTGTCCCTGCCCCAGAGCCATGCCCCGTCCTCGAGCGATACGTCGCCACCGTCCAACACGATGAGGCTGGGCCTCTCGAACTTCCCGGTGATGATCAGGTGATCAAAAGCAGTCCTACGAAGCGCCGCACAGAAATGCCCGCCTACGCTGGAGTCCCCGAGCAAGCCCGATTCGGGCGAGATGCCTGAGACCGACGTCCTCGCAAGCGAGATGCCGTGGATGCCGGAGAGAAGGCCATTGCCGATGATGAGCGGTGCGTTATCTGAGAGCGGCTCGATGTCCGGTGTAGCGTATTTGAGCAGCGCCAGCATGTTGATTCCGCGCCCGCCCAGCAGCATTTTCCGGGCACTCTGCGGTATCTCCCGAGACCTAGTAGTTCTCGCTGAAAGGTCAATGTGCGCGACCTTTCGTCTGGCTAACGCTCCTTGCATCTCATTTCTCCCTGATGTGGCGAAACCCTTGATGGGTTAGCATGAGGTTAGCAGGCCAGCCCCCTATGCTCAACAGGCAGTCTGCAAACGACTAGCGCATCGCCCCTTCGTCTCTTCGGATCACGTCGCTCGTAAAAGAGTTGACTCAGATCGGTAGCGTTGTTAGGCTTGTCGTTCAATTGTTCTGGCAGGGTTGATTTTGGATACCCATATTGGTCGTTTTTTGGGATAGACAGGAGAGAATGGCATGAGAATATCGCGAGTTTTGGCTGTGGTCTTCATATTGGCCCTGTTTTTGGGTGCATGCACCAATCTTGCTCTGGCCGACCAAACGCGCTTCACGCTCAAGTATTCCTGGCCGAGGCTTGATGTTGAAGGAAACCAAGGGTCGGCTCGTTGGCATTACAAGTGGTCGACCGGTTTGGATGCCAGCATAAACATGTGGAGCGATCGTGTCGGGCTTCTGACATCTCTTGAGTTGGGGCAACTTAAGGGAGGGGAACTTGAGGGAGAGGAACTTAAGGGAGGTGACCGAGTGTTCACCTACCACGCGGACATGCGGGCCTACTTGGCCAACTTTATCAAGAGGTGGTCCGATTCCGACCATAAGGCTCTCAAGGTCCTCAAAGACATAAATCTTGCGTTCATTATGGGCTGGCGCTGGCAAAACTACATCTGGCAGGAGCCTCATAGCACCCCGTTCATCGGTAGTCCCATATATATTCTCAGAACCTACGCTCCCGAATTGGGGCTATCCCTTGACTGGAGGTTCTACGATCAGGCGAGTCTGCACTTCCTTGCTCGAGGTTTTGCGCTCGGAAGGGCGGAAGTCCCACTTGTTGCTTACAAGATCGGCGACGTCCATGGCTGCGACGCGAAATGTGAACTGACATTTGACTGGGCTAAGCTTCTTAAGCTGAAGAAACAGAGCCTCGAGCTCGGCGTCGGTTGCCAATATGAGCTTCTCAATGCGGAGAGCTTGGGCGAGTATAAATCTTTCAGACCAATGATAACTGTCAGCTACGGCTTCGCTCACTCCTGGTAACAGCGAGCAGATAAACACTCCGTAATACCGGCGGGCGTTGTTCTTTGCAGAATGAGCGAGGCGCGCGGAGCCTTAGCGCGACTCGTGTTGGCGCCGTTCTCATGGCTATCGCTCTTCTGGCGATGGCTGTTTTCATTTCCTACGTGAGTTACGTTGTCACTCTGCCGCTTGCGGGTCTCGTTAAATTCGTCCCTGATGACGCTTTTTACTATCTGAAGATCGCTCAGAATACTGTTGCAGGTCGCGGGCCAA
>CAZKNE010000088.1:0-7780 GCA_964554005.1 uncultured bacterium
GCGCGCACGAGTTCAGCATCCCCAGCAAAGCCGAGATGCCTCCGAAACTTGCGCCGTATCCCACGCTGGTCGGAACCGCTATGACCGGCCTATCCACAACGCCGCCAACGACGCTCGGCAGCGCGCCCTCCATTCCGGCCACGACGACTATAACGTTTGCAGACGTCAACTTCTCCCGGCGGCCAAGAAGCCGATGAAGGCCCGCAACACCAACGTCGTACAGCCGGTCCACCCTGTTGCCCATTACCTCTGCGGTTACGGCCGCCTCCTCTGCTACGGGTATGTCCGACGTGCCCGCGCTAACGATCAAGATCAGTTTCTCATTCACCGGACTGCGCCGCTCGCCGACCAGAACCACCCTCGCCGTCTCGAAATAGACCGCACTGCTTTCGACATTCTTGATCGCATCAAACACCGAGTCGCTGGCCCTTGTCGCCAGGATGGGCGCTCCAGAAGACGAGAGACTCTGCACTATTCTGACAATCTGCTCGTTCGTCTTGCCCGTACAGAGCACCACCTCGGCAAACCCCTTGCGCAGAGCCCGATGAGTATCGAGCGTGGCCCAGCCCAGGTCCTCGTAAGGAAGGGACTTCAGCCGTTCAAACGCCTCGTCGGGCGTGGTCTTGTGCGCCGAAACGTCCGCGAGAAGCTCCCTAATACTCTCTCTGTCCACGGCTAACTCCTTCTCCAAGCACCTCGTTCATGCTGCCTGTTCTGTATCCCTCCACGTCCACGCTTACGAACGTGTAGCCAAGCGCCTTGAAACTCTCAACTATCGACGCCGCAATCTCTTTCTCAACTACCCGCGGGAGGTCCCCACTGGGAACCTCGATTCTCGCAGTGTCCACGTTGTCTCGCACCCTGACTTGGCCAAACCCCAACTCTTTCATAAACTCCTCGCACGCCTCTATCCTGGAAAGCCGCTCCACCGTTAGCTTCTGCCCAAACGGAACACGCGTCGCCAGGCACGAATTCGACGGCTTGTCCCAAGTCGGAAGGCCCAAGTCTCTGGAGAGAGCGACGATCTCACGCTTTTCGAGCCTCACCTCCCTGAGCGGGCTTCGGATGCCAAGCTCCCTGCCCGCCCTCAATCCCGGACGGTAATCGCTCTCGTCGTCCTGGTTCACACCGTTCACTACGATAGCTGCCCCCACCCGCGCCGCCTCACGGAGAAGAAGGCCGCCAACAAGCATCGCACAGCGATAGCACCGCTCCTTCCCGTTTGCGACAAATTCTGCGTCCCCCATCTGGCCGGCCGGAAAAACAACGTGCCTGACGCCGAGGTCCTGGGCCAGCAACTTCGCATCTTCAAGCTCGCGCCGCGGATATATCTTGCCCGTCGCCGTCGCCGCTGTTACCGCGCTGCCCAGAACGTCAGAGGCCACCTTCAGTAGAAAGGCGCTGTCCGCTCCCCCAGAATAGGCAACGAGAACGCTTTGCATTCTGGCAAGCAGGTCCCTCAGTTGCTGGAGCTTCTCGGAAGTTTTCATATAGTCAACCGTGGTGCCGCAGATCAGGACCTCCTCCACAAGAATCCGGCCTTCTGCCCCCTCCAGATCTGACTCACTCCTTCCCCGTTCACAATGACCGCCAAACCCAAGAGCGCCGGCCCAACATCAGTGATCGCAGATATTCTCTCCGGACGTCAGCACGCCCGCAGCATAGGCCTCGATCAGCGACTTCGGCTCATCGCTCGAGACGCCCACAATCACATCTATGTTCTGCTCATCAAAAAGCCTCTTGGCCCGCGAACCCATCCCACCAGAGATGATGACGTTGACGTTGTGCTCGCCCAGCCACCTGGGCAAAAGACCCGGCTCGTGAGGCGGTGCGCCGATCGTTTCGGGGCCGGTTATTTGCTTGTTTGCTGCGTCAACAGCAAAAACTGCGAACTCCTCGCAGTGTCCAAAATGTGGCGACAGCTTGCCACCGACAATGGGGATCGCTACTCGCATCTGATCCTCCTTGTGGTCTGTCGCTGAGATTGCCTCCGGCGTTTTAGCCGTGAGCTGCGCACCACCGCCAAGCCACTCCGGCAAGCCCGCCGTCTTCTCCCGTCTGTAATCAAGAACTGCCCTGGCGATCTGGGCGAACGCCGCCGCGCCCGAGCCCTCGCCTGCCAGCGGCCTGCCTGCGTCCGACGCAACAACAATCGCCGGATCGATGGGTATGCTCCCCAGGTATGGAACACGCAGTTCACGGGCCATCCTTGCCCCACCACCGGCCTTGAAAATGTCCACCCTCTCGCCACAATTTGGACACACGAAACCGCTCATGTTCTCAATCACACCAATTACAGGCACACGAAGCTTCTCGCAGAAATCGATGCACTTACGAACATCGATCAGCGATAACTCCTGAGGCGTAGTTACGATGATTGCTCCGTCAACGTCCTGAATCAGCTGGGCGACTGAGAGCGGCTCATCGCCCGTGCCAGGCGGCGAATCGACGATCAAATAGTCCAACTCGCCCCACCGAACGTCCTTCAAAAACTGCTTTATCACGCCGTATTTCATCGGCCCCCGCCAGATGACAGCCGTATCGCTCCTGTCGAGCAAAAAGCCGATGGACATGACCTTCAGATTCTCGCCGACCGAGACGGGGAGAATCTTATGTTCAGAACCCTCAGCCCGCGAGTTCTCAAGGCCGAGCAGCTTCGGGATACTTGGCCCGTGGATGTCTATATCCAGAAGGCCCACTTTATTGCCCTGCTCCCCCAGAAAAAGCGCGAGGTTCGCAGCAACTGTGCTCTTGCCCACACCGCCCTTGCCAGACAGAACAAGTATCTTATGCCCGATATGCGACAGTTGGCCAGCAATCTCCTGACGGTCCTCGAGGTCGCTTTTCATCCTCTTGTCAATTTCCTGGCCGCCCTGACCCTTATGCCCACGTCCTTCGCCGCTTTTCATTCTTTCACCTCTCTAGATCGCTCTAACTTAACAGTCCCAACCAGAAAATCCCCAAACGGCAACCGCAGAATACGACCCGCCGCATCTAGAACCCTTGACAGCCAGAGAAGGCCTCGCCAGGGCAGCACAAATGTAGTCGAGAGCACAGACGCATCCCCGAAGCCAGCGAGAAGCCGCAGCAGCTCGCCGGCGCTCATCAAACGCGCCTCACGAAAGACTGGCGAGCCGCGACGACGCCTGAGCCAGGCGAGCAAGGAGACCCGATTAAGCACGCCGACGACTATTCTTCCGCCGGGCCTTACGCATCTGGCAAACTCCTCGAGCACCGCTTGCGCATCGGACACAAACTCAAGCGTTGTGATGGCGCACCCGACGTCAAAACTGCCGTTTGGAAAGGGCAGACTCGAGGCGTCCGCCAGGGCGAACCTAGCGCGCACAATCCTCTTTGATTGCGCCACACGCATCATGCCTAGAGACAGATCAACACCAAAAACCTCCAAGCCAAGCTCGGAGAAAAAGTTAGTCCAGTGCCCGGTGCCGCAGCCGATCTCAAGCATCCGCCGGCCCTCCGGCCGCGAGCCAAGCGCCTCGGCAACGGCCCTCTTCTCGATACGGTCATACACTCGCCCGACCGGACCATCATACCAATCATCATATTGCCGAGAGACCTTATCGAAGTCGAACCTAGTCATCGTTCCGCGAGTTGAGGCGTCCATGCCCGCTTCGCCCCATGTCAAGTCCCGAGCACCCAGCCGTCAACCAATTACCCCATCGCCAACGTAACTTGCCCCCAGAGCGTTCTGATCTCCTGTGCGACAGCTCCGCCAGTGTACTCCACGACCGTGGCGCCCATGACTTGTGCCTTTGTAACCGCGGCGTCGTATCTGATCCTCGGAAGGACCTTCACGCCGTTTGCCCTCGCAAATTCCTCGATCTCCTCCGTCATCTCGGGGTTGAGGTCGAACTTGTTGACGCAGACGGCGGACTTGGTCCCGAAATGCTTAGTAAGGCCCAAAACACGTTCAAAATCATGCTTACCCGAGAGGGTCGGCTCAGTAACGATCAGCACGAAATCTGCCCCCGAAACTGAGGCGATGACCGGACAGCCAATGCCGGGCGAGCCATCGACCAAAAGCAGGTCCAAACCCCTCTTTTTGGCCAGCTCCTTCGCCTCCTTGCGAACGAGTGAGACGAGCTTGCCGCTGTTCTCCTGAGCGGCAAAGAGCTTTGCGTGCACCATTGGCCCATGCCTCGTCTCGGAGATGTACCACTCGCCGCTCTGTGCGTCCTTCGACTCGATGGCGTCTTCAGCACAGAAGTATGCGCACACGCCGCAGCCCTCACACGCCAACGGGTCGATCCTGAATGTCTTGGGCACAATGCCGTTACCAGGCCCATCGAAGTATATCGCGTCAAACCGACATATCTCCTCGCACTTCCCGCAGGCCGTGCAGTGGCCCGGCAGTATCCGAACCTCACGCGCACCGACAAACTTGTGGCGAGATATTATACGAGGCGCAAGGACGAGGTGTAGGTCAGCGGCGTCAACGTCGCAGTCGGCCAACACGTTATTTTGCGCCAACGTTGCGAACGAGGCCAAGACGCTGGTCTTGCCAGTTCCACCCTTGCCCGAGACCACGACAAGCTCCTTCATCGTTCACCTCCCAATACCTTTTCAACCAGGGGACGCAGGTAATCCGAATAGCCACTAACGGCATCGATGGGCAGATCGCCGTGCGAATAGGCCACAGCAACGTCTCTGTCGTCTGGTATCTCGCCCAACAGCTCTATTCTATGCTGCTGGCAGAACTTCCTTGTCTTGTCGTCCCCAATGTCGCTGCGATTGATGATGACCCCGAACTCGTTGCCAACCTGCTGTGTCATATCGACCGCGAGCTTGAGGTCGTTGAGCCCGAAGGGCGTGGGCTCAGTCACTAGAACGACCAGGTCCGCGTGCATTATCGTCTCGACTGCCGGACAAGCGGTGCCGGGCGGCGCGTCCAGCACCGTAATGCCATTGCTAAGAGCTCGCCGCTTGACACCCTTGACAAGGGGAGGGGAGAGCGCCTCGCCGATCTTGAGCTTTCCGTGGGCGAATCGAACTGCGCCCGCGAGGCCCTCCTCGACCACGCCAATCTCTCTGTCCACCTCGGTGATAGCGTTTGCTGGACAGATAAGGTAACAACCTCCGCAGGCGTGACAGAGCTCCTGAAACACCAGCGTCTTATTACCCATGCAGACGATTGCGTTGTATTGGCATATCTCTTCACACTTCCGACACAGTGTGCACTTGCCCTGGTCCACCACCGGCACCGGCAAATATACCGTCTCACGGTTCTCAATGGTCGGCTTAAGAAATATGTGTCCGTTGGGCTCCTCAACGTCGCAGTCCAGATACGCGACATCTTGGCCCGCGCGAGAGAGCAAAACAGAGAGGCAAGTGGCCACCGTCGTCTTCCCGGTGCCTCCCTTACCGCTCGCTATTGCTATTTGCATACTTTCACCACTCCCATCAGTGCAATATCACATCCTTTATGACTAAAATGGCTGCAACCGCAAGCAGAACAGTCCCGAATATGAACCGAACACCGCCCGACTTAAGTTTTGCAGCCATGAGGCGTGAGCCCAACTGACTGGCAATCAGCACCCCAACAATACAGGGCACCCATATTGCCCAGTTCGGCGAGGCAGCCAGCGCAACGTGCGAAAGGAAGCTCGACCCCGCCGACCACGTGATAATGAACGCCGAGGTCGCAGCGGCCACCTTGGGCGCAAGCCCGACAACCACCAGCATCGGCACGACAAAAGACCCTCCACCACGACCAATAAGGCCCGCCAGAAACCCAAGCGTTCCGCCGCCACATATCCCCAGGATCAGCCGACCACGAGGAGTCAGCTCCCCATGCTTCGCCTTCCAACCGGAGAGCATCAGGATTGCTGCAGTCGTTGTGAAGACCGCGAAAACGCCGATCAAGAACCTAGTTGGAAGCTTCACATTGAGCCAAGCGCCGACCGGCGCAAGAACCACCGACGCAATCGCAAAGGGCACACCAGTCCGCCAGTCGATCAGCTTACGACGCCCGTATGTCATCGCGGCAGAAGAGCTGCTGACGACGTTCAATAGTAGCGCCAATGGCATCGCCTCGGTCTTGAAATCCATCCCCATCCAGAACAGCACAGGGATATAGAGCTGCGAGCCGCCCATCCCAAGCATCGAGAAAACGAACGCGATGCCTGAAATAATGAGGGCGGCGAGAACCGTCATTCCCATTTACCTACTCGCACGGCTCCTTCCTCCTTCGTGAGCCAACCTCTTCTGCATCTAAGTCCGAAATCTCGTCTTGCCATCCTGAGCGCGCGTCCGATCGGGTGTCAAATCGAGGAATAAACGGCTTGATGTCCACGACGGGACTCCCGTCGAGAATATCCTCATCCTCGATGAACAGCACATTCTTCTCTCGCCTGACCAGTCGAACCAGGCTGAGTCCGATCGGGTTGGGCCTTCTGGGCGACCTTGCGGCAAATACACCCCTTTTGACACTCTCAAGATAGGGCTTAACCTTCAGGGCCGCAGGTCCTGCCCTATGAAAAATGAATAGAATAAAGATATGCGAGAATCCCTCCAGGTCATCCAATCCCTCCTCATATTCTGGCAGCACAACCACTCTTGCCTGTGAGCCCTGACCATATACCGGCTGGATCGGCGTCTTGGCTGGATCGACATGGTCGCAACGGACGTAGCCTATCGGCCGGAACACGAACTCTTCCTGTCCACCATCTCTGGAAGCATCCGTTCCGGACGTCATGCTGAACTAACTCGCCTCACAGCTGCCGCGTCATCAGCGTGCCACACTTAGGGCACTTCATCTGCGCACACGACGTTCCTAACTGATGGGGCGCGATCTCGCCGCAGTTGGGGCATACACAGTTGCCGCCGGGGCCCGCCGCGAAACCGCCGCCACCGCCTCGTCCGCCGCCACCGCCTCGTCCGCCGCCACCGCCTCGTCCGCCGCCGCCGCCTGCGCCCATGCCGCGACCGCCCATTCCGCGACCCGTTCCTGGGCCCTGTCCGCTCGGACCTGTTCCGTCACCTCTAGGCATACTATCTACTCCTTTCCAATATCATCTCTCGAGGCCACATCTCCGGCGTGATTCGCCCAATAGCCCCGCAATCTTCATAGCACAAACCATCATCCAAACAAAGACGGGCGTCCGGGTCAGAATAGCGTTACCTGCCCGGGCGCCCTTAGTTCATGCAGATTACTCGGCCTTGCTCTTCTGAAGCTCTTCCATGCGCTTTCGAGTCTCGTTCAGGCTCTTCTCAAGGTATTCAGCCTGGGCCTTGAGAGCGCTCGTCTCCTGCTCAGCGGTTGGTGCATAACCCGGCGGGGGCGCATACCCATAACCCGGCGCACCCCCCGCGGGCACACCCATTGCGCCGCGCTGCCAACCCGTCAAGCCGGTCGCGTAATATTGGTTCCGCCAACCCCGGCCTCTCCCGAAGCCGCCGCCGCCTGCGCCCATGCCTCGTCCGCCAACGGGATTCATGTACCCCGGCGTGCCATAGCCAGCGCAGTATCCGGCCGCTCTACCCGTCATCGAGCCCATACCCGCAGGGCCCGTTCCGTCTCCTCTAGGCATATCTGTCTCCCTTCTCTTCTCGTTGATTCGTTCGATTTATCTCCTACTACGAAAACTTAGCTTACCAAAATCGCCTGCCACGCCTGGCTCCTCGGCCTCGCATGCCGAATCCTCTGAAGACTCCCCTGGCACGGCCAAGAAAAGCCCCTCGCCAAGCAGGATACAGGCCAGAGCGAAGGCCAAAGGCTGGCACCGGAGTGCTCGCGACGACAGGATAGCCCCAGCCAGCC
>CAZKNE010000089.1:0-7708 GCA_964554005.1 uncultured bacterium
ATCATGCTATTGACAGTCGTTAGCGCCTCCTGCGTGGTGACATCGAGCATCTGCTGAGTAGTGGACTCGGTGACGCTTCCCGTAAGGCTGATCATCAGTAGGATCAGTATCCCGGCCACGATAGTCGTGCCGACGAGATCAGCTAATGCCATGTTGCCTCACCTCCTCTTAGTCTTATCTATATGCTGTATGCAAAGAGCCGCCTTGCAACCACAGGTGTCGGAATGAACGGGCTGCTGACGGTTACTTCCATTTTCTTGAAATATGTGCAGCTGCCTTGATCGTTGCCGCTGCTGTCGCAGTACTTCACTACTATGGCCACGTTGAAGTCAGCCCTAGTCGTCGAGACTGTTCCTGAATAACCGTTGAAGTCGTCCACATCGTCGTAATTAGGGTATGTCTCACCCGCATCTGGCCCGAGGTATCCGGACGACGTGAAGCTGCCCGGGAACAGTGAAGGATCGTACGTCCCCACGTTCTCATCGAACGCCATCACCGCTGCGCGCTCCAAAAAAGACTGCGCTGCTGATGTCCCCGATATGTAGAGCTCGCTCTCCATCATCGTCCTGTTCCCATCCAGCACAACGCTGTTAAGCGTCAGAGCCAGCGTCGAAAGCATTACAAGCGCCCCCAAAGCAAGCATCATCTGTCCTGAACTCATTTCTTCCTCCTTTCAGACCTCTAGTCTCCGTCCGTCGCAAACGCGATCTCCTCAAGACTCGTCTCACCACGCTTTATTCGCTCACGGCCAGACGCACGAAGTGTAAGCATCCCATCCGCGATTGCCTGATTCCTGAGCGACTCCTCGTCGATCTCCTGCGAGGCCTGATACACCAGCCGTCTAACCGCTTTGGTGAAATAGAACGCCTCGTGGATCGCGATTCGGCCCCGGTAGCCCAGCCGACAGTTCTTACAGCCTACACTCTCATAGAACGTGGTCTCCTTTATCTCCTGCTCGGTAAAGCCCAGGTCAAGCGGTATCCTCGGGTCCAAGTCCTTGATCGGCCGCTTGCAGTCCGGGCACAGCGTCCTCACAAGCCGCTGCGCAACTACTATGTTGATCGAATAGGCAAGCAGAAACGGCTCGATCCCCATCTTGTAAAGCCGCGCAACCGCGCTTATCGCATCATTTGTGTGCAGTGTTGTGAACGTCAAATGGCCGGTATTGGCCATCTTGACCGCTATCTCGGCAGTCTTCTTGTCCCGCATCTCGCCAACCATGACAACATCCGGGTCATGCCGCAGTATCGAGCGAACCGCCAAGTCAAAATCGAGCCTTGGTCCAAGCTTTATCTGCCTTGCACCAGGGATGTTATACTCAACGGGGTCCTCGACCGTAACCACGTTGATGCTCGGGTTCATGACGTGACTTAGCGCCGCCACCAACGTTGTGCTTTTGCCGCTGCCGGTCGGCCCGGTCAGAATCACTATCCCCTGAGGCTTCCCAATTGCACGCATGAAGGCATCTTTAGCTTGCTTCTGAAAGCCCAGCTCGTCAAAATCCGTGATCAACTTCCGGTCGTCAATTACCCTGATTACTATGCTCTCGAGCTTGCGCCTCAGCTCCTGGCCGACTATCGGCATGATCGACACACGGAACCTGATCAGCGAGTTGTCTATTGTCCGCTGGATGAACCCGTCCTGGGCCGAATCCCACTCGAAACGGTCGATGTTCTTGCTTCTATCCTTTATGACGGCCGCGATCGCCTCTGGCTTGCTACCCTCATGCCGATACCAGAGCTGGTGCTTGCCATCCACTCGAAAGTAAAACTCAGCGATGTTGCCAGGCTTCGGGATGACATGGATGTCAGACGCGCCCTTCCGAACCGCATCAACCAGGCTGCCCTCAACTAAGTCTGTGAGCAGGCTCTTGTTTATCTCTGCCTCGAGCGCCTCCTCATCCAGCTCGGTCTCCGGCTCCTCGATGGTCTCGACCGAGTCGGTGGCCTCTTCGAGTATCTTGAGGAACTCATCCTTCTGAGGAACCAGTTTCGACGCAAGCTGATCGATCTCCTCCAATCGCATGTAAGCGATCTCGTATCGCCTGAAACCAAACTCCGTGATCAGGCTCTGAATCTCACGGTCGGTCGGGTCAGCGCACACCACTATCAGAACGCCATGCTTGACCGGGTGGAGCTTGTAGGGCAGAACCTTCTTGCTGATCAGGTAGCTACGCATCTCGCCGCTGATGCTATCCATCAGGTCGCTGATGAACCTTATCCTGTCCTCCTCGAGGTCCTCCTCCGTAAGCGCTATCGTTCGGAATGCGTAGATGTTGGCGATCTCCTTATAGACCCTGTGCCGATCCACCCCGAGGTCCTGAACAAGTATCTCGCCAAGCTTGCGGCGGTTGGCCTCGACCTCCGAGCTCTGTATCTGAAGCGCTTTGTCCAGTATCTCCTCGTCGATGACGCCGTTATCGACCAGAGCGCTTCCAAATCTCCCCTGGGGTGGCGGTGGCAACATTATTGCGTTGTAACTCCCGGCCTCTTAGGCTTTATGATCGCCGTCTCCGAAGAGACGACCGTTATCGCTGTCATTACTGTCAGGACGAAAAACGCGACGAAGACCTGCGCCCAATCGATGATCGCCTTCATCTTGTAGGTCGTCTCCTTTTCGTAATAGTTCGCTACTTGCAGCGCGGTCTTACGAAGCGTCCCTGTCTCCGCACCGCCTCGCAGTCTATTGAGCGCGTTGTCGGTGAACACACCTGTCTTCTCCAGTGACTCGACTAGACCCTTGCCCTCCTTGATCATCATCGGAAGTGTGATCTCCTTGATCTGACGCTCCATGTAGCGATTGCGGCACGCCTCTGCCGCAGTCCTGAGCACGTCGATGTTCTCGCCCGAACCTGAGTAGAGCGCCGTGAACACCCGGCAGAATATCTCTATGCTGGTCTTATGTAGGACGGCGCCTATGATGGGCAGCCGGATGATATACTTATCGACAAACAGCCGACCCTTCTTGCTGAAAGCGAACCTCAACCCAATTACTATCGGAACAATGACCGCGGCAAGGATGATGAACGCGTGGTCCCGCAAGAAATAACTCATGTCGAGCGTGAACTTGGTCATTGGAGGTAGTTCCATCTTGAACTTCAGGAACATCTCCGCCGTTTTAGGGAATATGTAGCCAACATAGAATAGCGTTGCACACAGCAGTAAAAACACCGTCACCATTGGCATGATGAGTGCGCTTCTAAGGTTCTTCTTGAACGTCTGGTTCCGCTCCAAAAACTTCGCAGTGCTCTCGTATATCTCCACCATATTCCCGCTTGTCGAGGCAACGCCAAGCATGTGCGCCGCAAAATGCCCAAGCGCCCTCTCCTGTTTGGCGAATACTTCCTTCCCCTCTTTGCCGTCCTTAAGGTCGCTGCTGATCTCCTTAATTGCGTCCTTTAGGGGCTTGTTCTGGATATCACCCCCCAACAGCTGCAAAACCTCGTCATAGGGCAGCTTCTCGCGCAGAAGGTCGGCACCGAGCCTAATGAACATCACTACGTCCCTGGTCGGAGGATGCATGTTGAAGTCAAGCACCTTCCTCCGCACCGATATGACTCTGTAGCCAATTGCGCGAAGGGCACGTGCGAGCTCCTCGGGGGAATAAGCCTTCCTCTCAGCTGTGACAGTTTTCTCGGTCCCCTTCTGAACCTTGTAAACGTAAGTCCGCTTCTTCTCCAAAGAACTCAGACTGAACCGCTTGGCCCGCATCAACTCCGCAAGCTTGAGATGCGCCACCCTCTTGTTGCTGGCCGCAAGCATCCCCTGAACGGGCCGACCGGCCGCACTCATCCCGTGGTATCTAAACTCCGCCATATCCTCTCGCCCCTTGCATTAGATAAAAAAGGCAGGCCCAAAACGAGTTGGGCCTGCCCACAACATACTTGATTACTCTTCGCCGCCTGATGTCTTGTGGATCACTGTCGTGACATCGACCGGAGTTACTGTCCCGACGACCCAGACCGCCGTGTCCTCAGCGTCGGTGCACTTGGCCGTAACACACGTGCCAGTGATTGTTACCTCAGTTGGAGACCCGCCAGAAACCTCGTATTCGTCGCCGTTCCTGTTTGCGGCAGAGCCTACGTCCTCAATAACCATGTTGGTAAAGTCCTGGCCGCCGCCACCGAGCGCAGTTGGCTTCATGTAAAACTGCTGAGCCCTCGCGCCCATGGACACGACGTCCTGAACAACCTGGTCGATGTTCGCCTGGTCAGCGCCCTCGCTGAACAGACCCAGACCGATTACCACCGCGATCCCGACGATGATAATACTCAACACAATCAGCAATAGTTGTTGTTGTCCCACTTTTTTCTCCTATTAGTAATACTGTGGGTCGCCCGAATTACGGGCAAATGTTACCTCCGCACATCAAAAACGATGTGTGGCTAAATCCCTCCAGGCTTTCCGTTAGCACCTCCTTTCGCATTACTCAGAATGAACGAGATTGAATACCTCCGCTTTGCTACCTTCTCACTTGCTTTCATTTTCACTCTCCACTTATCGGAGCATGTTCCATGCCACTTTAGCGATCTTGTTGGCCGCCGCCGCTCTGCGTCCCCACAGAAAGCCTTCTTCGCACACAGCCACCCTTTCACACGCACTAAAGCCGCAAGAACGCCAGCCGACTGAATCGTCCGTATCCGGACCAATTGCAGCGCAAGAGCCGAAGCCAACTGGCCGTGCCTTGCTCCAAGCTGTTGCTTATGTGTGATCTCTAGTAACGTCCGTTTCCGGACACGAACCCCGTCAGGCCTCCAAGGTAGGGAAAAACATCGTCAGCCCTGAAAGGGCTGAACGTGAATAGCCCCATGCAAGCCGAGAGGCGCAGCGTGGGGACCAAAGCAGCACGATCCTCAAGAAGGGTGGTGGGTGGGCACGGAGATTCCGCGACGTTCATGTATAGGTCTTCGTTCGACTCCGTTGGGGTCGCGAAGAGGGATTTGAATGCGACCGTAACCCCGCGTTGCACACGGGGCTACTCACGTCAGGCCCTTTTAGGGCCATATCAGCCGAGCTGGCCAACTCCACTTTTGGGAACGTCCAAATCACCGCTTCACAGACAATAACACAATCTACCCAAGCAAAGTCTTGGGGGAACTCCCGCATCCTGTGAGCGGGAAAGTCGCGGCCAATTGCGAGTGTCGGCATCCGGGAGAACCTACGCCCTGACGAGACAGTGGACGATCACCGCCAAGCTGTCCACCTCCTCCGGCAGGAGCATGTAATATTGAACTCCCATCTTTCTGACACTGATCTCCAGCTGTTCCGTATTCGCGTCAACCGCAAACAGGATCGGCACCTCAGGGTCTCGCGACCGCAATGAGGCGATCTCAGCTGACACCTCGGCCGGGTCAGGCTCAACCTGGACTACGATTGCCGACGGCACAAGCAGGCTCTCTGTCGGCATGGCCCTGTTCGGCAAGGGCGCATCCATCACCCTGAACTGCTGGTCCTTCAGGATGCTTTTGATCTTGCCGCATTGAGCCCCGTCATCTGAGGCCACTACAACCGCCAGCCTCCTCGTTGGGAACTCATCTCCGGCCCTCTTCCCATCCAAATACTGCAATTCTATCAGCTCCTTCTCCTGTGATACATCTTCCGCTGTTGCTTACATCCATACGATCTACGCAGACATTGTGCCAATCTGCCCGGCATTTTCCGAACACCTTCCCTGACACGCTACCAAAAGGGGAATCATAAGAGTCGCCACGAATCCAGCACAAAGTGCGAGCCACTCTCGTCAGCCGGCCACGCACCTCGCCGTCCGGGCGCTGTCCAAGAAACTGGTGTGAATCGTAGGGTGCGGTGCTTGCCCCGCCCTATGCCCAATCATCAAGGGTGCAGCGAGCAGCACCCCTACACCCCTACTATGTCCTAGGGGGAGGGAGTTCTACTGTCTCAGAACTGTCCATTTTCGGACACTACGCTCTCAACCTCAAGGCCATAGCGCTCGATCTTGCGGTATAGGGCCTGTCTGCTTAGGCCCAAGAGCTTCGCCGCTTTTGCCTTGTTGAAAGCGCTCAGCTGAAGCGCCTCCGCAATATGCCGCTTCTCTAGCTCGGACAAGGGAACAAACGAGGCGTGGGTGGGGCAGAACGTAATCGCCTTCGGCAGGTCCTTCGGTCCCACAACAGGACCGCTTGAGAAGATGACGCCGTGCTCTATCGCGTGCTTGAGCTCCCGCACGTTGCCAGGCCACTCGTATCTCATGATAAGCTCGCTGGCTCTGGGCGAAAGCCGTTTCGTAGCCTGCCCATAGGTCTTACAGTAGAACCTCAGAAAGTATTCGGCCAAAATCGGCACGTCCGAACGACGCTCCCGCAAGGCCGGCAGCGTGATGATCGCTGAGACCAGGCGGTAGTATAGGTCCTTTCTAAACGAACCGTCCTCAACTCGCGCCTCGAGGTCATCGTTGCTCGCCGCAAACACACGGACATCGACCTTCTGAGACTTGCTGCTGCCAATGGGCCGTATCTTCATGGAGTCGAGCACCCGCAGGAGGGCGATCTGAGTGCCCTGTTTGGCAGCCTCGATCTCATCCAGAAGGATCGAGCCGCCCGATGCAGATGCGAACAGCCCCAACTTGCTGGACGACGCGCCGGTGAATGAGCCTTTTGTGTGCCCGAAGAGCTCGCTTTCGAGCAGTGATTCTGGCAGGCTCCCGCAGTTGACAGCAACGAACGGCGCATCCTTTCTTGCGCTGAGATTGTGAATGGCACGCACGGTCATCTCCTTGCCCGTGCCGGTCTCCCCCAAGAGCAGCACTGTCGAGTCGGTCTTGGCGAGCTGGACAATGCGTCGATATACGGCCTGCATTGGCTCGCTCACACCGATGAGGCCGCTCAAACGGTCGCGCGGCTCGAACGTGTCCGTCAGCCTCTGGAGCCTCTTGGCCATCTGCGCCTTCTCTGCTGCTCGCCTCGTCACAAGGACGACGTGGTCAATCGTGCCAAACGGCTTTGTCAGGAACTCAAACGCGCCCTGCTTCATCGCTTGGACGCTCATTGGGATGTCCCCGAAGGCCGTGATTATCACGACCTCAACGTAGTCGCTTCGCGCCTTGACGCGGCGCTGGAGCTCCATCCCGTCCATGCCGCTCATCTTAACGTCCGTTATGACGACGTCGAAGTTTCTTCCATTGCCAACCTTGCGCAGAGCCTCCTCCGCACCTGAGGCGCTCGTTGTCCTGAAGCCGTCCTCTCTGAGCACCTCACAGAGAACGGAACGAATCGACTCGTCATCATCAACGACTAGAACATCTCCGCGAGAGACCATGACTTGAGACCCTCGTGTTCGCGCTCATTTCAGACTTTCCCTAATCGCCTCCTTAGGAGGCCCTTCCGACAACTCTCTATTCGTATCTGATGGGAGATAGCTTTATCGCAAACGTGCTGACCAAGCCGGCAGCGCGACAACTTGCACCAGAACGCCGCATCGGCAGTATAGCGCCGACTATCTTGACTTTCTGACAATTCAGCGGGCGCTGGATTGCGGATGGCCGTGGTCAACGCCTCTTCACTCTTGCACTCCTGGGTCACGATCTTCTCTGTTCTCACCCTTTCAAGATCGATCCCGTTCGTGCATGCTGCTTCGCGCAAACAAGGTCGGGAGCCTAAGCTCAAAGATCGGGTTTAAGCTTCAGAGGGCTTGTACCATGATTGGCCCTGTGACAGAGTCTCGACCAACATAGTTCCATGCGATCCCGTGGC
>CAZKNE010000090.1:0-7654 GCA_964554005.1 uncultured bacterium
CGCTCGAGTGGCGCCTCACGCTAGAGACGACTGCGAGAATGGGCGGAACGAGGAACGTAACCCAAAGCGGGACGATGAGCATGTCGGGCTCCATGGCCGCGATCTTCTTGGCGACCTTCATCCAGGTCAATGGGTTCATCGTGTCGAGGCAGAACTCGACGTTTGGCGGGGGCTTAAGCGCGCCATTCTCGACGACCTGTGACTTTCCGGGAAAGAGCAAGCTGGGGTAGAGCCGCGAGAAGGAGATGACGTTCACCTCGCCCCTGTCTTTGAGCTCCTGAGCAAGCAGTGTCGTGTATTGGGCTATTCCGCCCCTAAGCGGAGCGACCGGCCCCAGAATGCAATACGAGTTCATTGTCGTCGTCCAGATACATAGCTTGCCCCAAGATTAGCGCCTCATCGGTTTGTCGTCTTCTGCGGCCTCATTAGTTCTCCTCAGACCATGTGTAGAGGATTGCGGAGCACCTGTCAAACTGCACTGCACTTATCCTCTCCAGATGGATTGCTGCGAGGTGTTGCAGCGGCGTCCAGCCCGGCCTGGTGGCAGCAAGCCAGAACTGTCGAGCCTCGCGTAAGACCTTGAGTTTCGAGGGGGAGCTGTTGATGTCATCGGGGAACATGATGCGATTTGAGTAGTACAGTTTGACCGCATTCGGCAGATAGAAATCAGCCATGGGTCCTGCGTCGTTTCGGCAGAAAAGCACGGGCTCCGACTGGGGGCGAGCCTGAAGGAAAGCGAACAGGCGCCGAATGTCAGGATGGACTGGCGGCTCATACTGAGCGGCATTGAGGAGGGCTAAGGCCACGCAAAACACCAGCAAAACGCGAAAAGCAGCTCGACCGGGGCGATGCGCTGCGAGGCTTTTGGAGATGGCGTCTGCGCCAGCGGCGGAAAGCGTCATCAGGACTGGATAAACCACAAGGGCAGTCTTGGGCCAAAAGGATGGTCTCCAGAGACCAACCACATAGTAAGTGCCGACGAAGACGAGGAACGTGCCTGCGAGGCAGTGGACCATTTTGCGGGCATGTTCGCTTTCAGGAACGCCAGAGCGCCGAGCGAACGGTGCAATAACTGAGAGCGCGACGAGAAGAGCAAATAATGCCCCCGCCAGATTGGCCAGGCTTTGGCTATTGACAGAGGAGAACGGCCCGTGCGCCCAGAACACATCCTGAAGAGAAAGCAGACTGAAGCGGCCGAGGTGTGGCTGGCGATGACCGAGCTGCGAAATGAGGGCGGGAACCCATGGCGAGAACAGAATGAGAATCGCGAAAGATGCCTTCATGATGCTCACCTTTGCCCTCCGTGTGAATCCCGAGAACAGGATGGCGCCGAAGGCGAGCGAGAAGACATAGATGAGGCCAACGTAGTGGGTGTAAACAAGAGCCGTGCCATAGGCGATGGCCATTATGCTCCGCCTCGCGGTTGGGCGCTGGGCGAGCCGGAACACTGCCACGGTCAGCATCGCCGCCACGAATGTAACAATACCGTACATTCGGGCCTCCCTACTGTGGTCTATCGCCAGCGGACAGACCGCCATGAGCAGCGCCGCAAGGAGGGCAAACTTGCGACCTACAACCATCTTTGCGAGAAGGAACGTAGCAAGGCAGGTCGCGATTCCGAAGAGTGCAGATGGCAATCGAAGGACGGTTTCCGATCTGCCTCCTAATCTCTCCAGGGTTATGGTCACAAAGAAGAAAAGCGGCGGATGAACATCTCTCCAGCACGTTTGCACTGCGTCCCAGAAAGTGCCTTCAGAAAAGGATGCAGTGTAGCATTCGTCCAGCCACAGTGAGCTATCCCCAAGCCCATCCAGCCGCAGCCAGCCCGCTAGAAGAAGTATTAAGCAAAGGGCGATTAGCGAGGCGTGCTTGGCAAACAACGCCCGGACCGACTCAGCCAATTCGTTCTCCCAGGGAGGTTACTGACGGCAACAGCAGGCATTCGATGCTCACAAACGCCCGTTTCTACGTCGATTCCTATCTGAATGCGTTGGACAAGAAGTGAGTTCTAAGAACCCTCAGCGTGGTCCTTCTCTATTGACTTGTCAGCCGACACGACTGCGGAATGAATCCTCGGAGGGTGGGTCTCGTCCTCGTCGTCTTTCGGGTGGTCGGAGTAGAGTCTAGCCTTGCCGGGACTATACGACTTCACCAGCTCTATGATGTCTCGATCTTCTTGCTCTTCTTCAATATCGTTCCTATGTCTCGGCATGTTCGTTCTCTCCCTTCTCTGCAAATAACTCTAACATCTCAATGTTCCCTTGCACAAAAAGTGCTCCTTTGGTGCCCGAGACCTTCTTGAGACGACCGTCTCTTAACTATCGATCAGCGCAATTCTGCATATCTTGTGAACTATTGTCAATCCGGTCCCAAATCGATCTCATCAATGATACCGACGATGACAACGTTCACAGGAGACCCCGGAACGCCCATCGTTATCGAGGCGGACCCTCCCTCTCTGAGCACCAAGACCCGATCGCCCACGCCAGCACCAACGGTGTCCACAGCCACCATCTCGTCCTGGGTTATTCTGCCATCACGGCCCAGGCCTCGGACGATCAGAAGCTTCCGCCCTACGAGCTTCTGGTGTTTACATGTCGCAACGACCGTTCCGATTACTTCAGCGGCGAACATTCCATCTACTCAGTTGCCTATTGGCTGTCATAACGAACCTATCATCTTGTGAATCTGCGGCATCACGCGAACGTCCCTCAGTTGCCTCGCACACACGTCGAACAGCTCCAAGATATGCCGATACGAAATCGTCAGTGCACCTGTGCTGTCCGTGACTGGCTGCAAAAAAAACGGCGCCTCGTCTAATGTCCCCGCGACCATCTTGGCGGCTCGCTGGACTTCCCTGGGCTCGGTGGTGTCGTCTATGGCGACCTTGATAAAAACTTGCTTGTGTCGAGCCGCTTGCAGAAAAGCCTCGTGGCGGTCCCAGAGGTCGTTGCGGCCGGATGTGCTGGGCAGCTTAATGTCTATGGAGATGATGCCCAGAAGATTGAGCAGTCGGTCGAGGCTCTCGTGTTCGACGCCGTTAGTCTCTAATAGAATCGGGACTTCAAACGGCTCAATCGCCTTCAGTAGTTCCCCCAAAAAAACTGGCTGCTCAAGCGGCTCGCCGCCGGTCACGCAGACGGCGGAGATCGAGGAGGAGCTATTGATGAGCGAACCGAGCTCCTTGACTGTTGTCGCTACCGATGTTGGGCTTTCAAGCTCCTTGATAACGGTGCCTGCACCCCGTAGCACGCGAAATGGGCCATCTTGCTTCTGCGCGTATCGCGTGTCACAGTATTTGCAGCCGAGGCTACAGCCGGCGAGCCTTATGAAGGCGTGATGATAGCCCGCAAACAGACCCTCGCCCTGAATGCCCTCGAACAGCTCGGCCAAATAGCCCACAGCGGACTCGCCCGCCGTCGTTCGAGGCGTCATTCAGCCTCGCTCCCATACTCGCCTACGCCGCGGACGAGCGCACGGGCCTCCTGAACGCTCTCATGCTCCGCCGCATAGCGCCGCATGACGTTTGTGGTGAGAGATTCGAGGTCCTTCCGTGGCAGAAGCTCCGACAGCCCAATTGCATCAACAGGCGCGCCTTGCGCATCGATGTTGACGCCGAGGTGAATGAGGCACGAGACAGGACTTGCCGTGGCGACGCTTATAGTGAGCTTTCTGCCACTCATAAAAAGGTCATCCCCTTCTCTCTCCACGAACCTCTCGCTCTTCTTCTCGCGGAGCCTTTTGTTCACATCTTGCTGGAGGATCGAGACAAGTAATCGCTGTCTCAAGACCGCCCTTTCCAGGTCAGTATCGAAGTGCTCAACTATGAAGTGCAACATCTGTCTGCTTTGTATCTTGAAGCCAGCAACAAGGTCCGCGACGTCAACCATACAGTCCGGCCTAACGTTACACGAGCCAACAAATGCAACAACGGAATCGCCCACTAGTGAGGCGGTTCTGAACGAAAAGTGGGAAGCTAGCTGGCTTCCGTCGTAGTCAATTCTCTTCGGGATAAATGCCCATCTCATTTGAGAAACCTCCGATTCATTTTTGCCCTGAGTTCACTGGTCAGCCCGTCCGATGCGCAAAGCTCCGAAATAGCCTTCTTGAGGCGCAGGCAAGACATGCACTCGCCGCACATCATCTCATTGTCCTCGTAGCAGGAATAGATAAGTTCCAGCGGCGCTTTGAGTGCGATTCCCATCTTGAGTATCTCCGCCTTGCAGAGCCCAATCAGCGGGCACACGAGCCGAACAGACGAAAGCGTCGAGAGCGCAAGAGCGCTGTTCATCCTCGCCACGAACTCATCGCTGTTGTCAGGAAACTGCTCGGCCTCTTCGGCGTTGAAGCCAGCAACCACAACCTCGCAGCCCAGGGTCTCGGCGATCGCCGCAGCGATCGAGACGAACACCATATTGCGATTTGGCACCCACACACGCCGCAGCTCATCGGTCGCATCCGAGGGCCGCTCTGATGAGTTCCCGGTTTTGTGCGTGTTGCTAGCCTCATAGCTACGACTAACCTGCGCAAAGAAGGGTAGTTCTATGTGCAACACCTCAACGTTGTAGCGCGGCACCATTCCAGCGACGGCGTTGGCCTCCATCCTGAAGGCTTTGTGCCCATATCCAAAGAAAATAGCCATCCTGACGTTGTATTCACGGACCGCCCACGCCAGCGAAACCGTCGAATCCAAACCGCCAGAGAGCAGAACGATCGCCTTTTGCTGTGCTGTCATTTGTCTTATGCCTCCAAAATGAAGAATAATATAACCCCAATGTCTGCCCAGCAACCCGCCAGACAAATCAGGAAAAAAAAGAATGCCGCCGCCGGCATTAGTAGCGGGCTACTCGCGGTTATAACCGCCTGAATCGGACCAGCGTATCTTCGCGATCGCCACGCCCAAGTCGCGACCGTCGTCGCTGACGCCCAACTTCCTCGGGTTAAAGGTGCGCTCGACGCAGATTCTGAGTGCGATCTTGTCGCCGGGGCGCGTGTTCAGGTGAAGCGACACTTGCCGCCAGCGATCACGTGTCAGTTGAATCGTCTTTTCCGCACTTACATTTGTGGAAATAGTAGCAGCAACAGGCCTCTGGTCAGCATCTGGGTGTGCACAGAAAAGGGCAAAATGCAGGACATCGCCTTTGGCGGTAATGGTCATCTTGGCCTCCTTCTGCATCCACCAGAAGCAGAACTTGTTGTCCCACATCTCCTTTTTGTAGATGCCATAATCAAACTGCC
This sequence comes from uncultured bacterium, assembly GCA_964554005.1. GTDB lineage: Bacteria > B130-G9 > B130-G9 > B130-G9 > B130-G9 > B130-G9. The sequence continues at coordinate 5,239 of CAZKNE010000090.1, forward strand.
AGCCCAGCATCTGCCTCCTCTGCTCGACCGAAAGGGGGCCAACAGATTCGATGAGGAAGATGACGGATACTGCGGCTATTGCTGCGGCAAGAAGCCATGGCATCGCCTTTGCCCGGCCGCTTATGCGACGGCGAAGGTCGTTGTGCTGGCTCGTAGAATGGCTCGCCGCAAGCACTATTGCAGTCGAGACCGCTAACAGGTAGTTGAACTCAAAGAAGAGAACGTGCGCGCCAAAAAGGAGCGAGATGAATGAGGCCAGAAGGCCGAGCGCTACGGACCCGGCGAGTTTTTGTTCGTCCTGGAGCGTTACGGGAGAGCCTGCAAAGAGCAGGCGATAGCTTGATCTGACCACCTCTGAGGCGAACAGCAGGACCAAAAAGAGGCCCAGAATGCCCAGCTCTGATGCGATCTGGAGTGGCAGACTGCCGGCCGTGTCAATAACGAAGAGCTTGCCAACGTTGAGGAAGTAGTAGTTGGGCAGCTCCAAGATGTACGCTCCGAGGCCGACACCCGTCCAGGGGAAATCTTTGCACATCCGAAGCGACTCGGGCCACTGGTGCATCCTGTGCTGCAAGAGAAACGTGAGGGAATCCGTGGTCGGCTCGCTAATCATCATCAGCGCGTCACCAGCAACAGGAAGCCGTCTCAAATGCGATATGTCCAGCAAAAACAGCATGACTAGCATGATGGCAGCTAGGACGGCAAACCCCCTCAACGAACGTTTGGCCAGAGGCCTTATGCCCTGACCGCGTCTTGCGAGGCGCCCAAGCCAGACAGCAAGAGCTATGAAGAACAACATAATACCTAGCACGCCCGCCCGGGACCTTGCCAGAACAGTAACCGCGATCGCAAGAAGCGAACATATAACGAGAAATCGCTGTGCACGGGCTTCTGATGTCAGGATGAGTCCGATGCAATATGGAAGGATGAGCGCCGAGCAGACGCCCAGCGCGTTAGAATCAGTATAGGTGCCGGTGATGAACCCGATGATTAGCAGCTTATACGAGAGCAGCTGCCACAGCGCGAACAAGTTTGCCGCCGACCCGGCGATCACGAGGGCCCATGCGATTTTCTTGCCGATTTGCAGCCGTTTCGTGGGAACAAGACCACTAAACTGACGATAGCTAATAAGCAGCAGGGCGATTCCTGTGATATAAGCCAGCCCAACCGTTACAGTGTTGTTGACCGCCTCAGTTGTAAGCGTGCCGACTGAGTTCAGTATCCAGTCGTGAAATGTCCCCGCGGAAAATGGGAAGAAGTTCATTAGTCTGAGGACAGTAATCGTGCCCGATGCCGCGACTAGTGCCGCAAACCCCAGCAGCACAATCGTGCAAGGGAGACGTTGGCCAGTCGGCTCACGTTTCGAGACGACAGCTCTTATCATGCTGCCGCACGCAAGCCCGAAAAATGCGAAGAGGAGAACGGAGATCGAGGGCGAGCCGCAGACACGAGGCACAATCCCCGCAAGGGGTATGATGAAAACGAGAAATATAAGCGCCCTAAAAACGTCAAAAAACGCTAAGACGGCTGTAATCGTAAAGAGGGCAGCGACAGCCAACTGGGCGGCCACCGGGCCGGGCGTCATCGCCCAGAACACATACCCTAACGCAAGGACACTGACGGCCAGAACGAAGTATCTTACGCCGCTGTTGGCAAACACGGTGGCTATCGGCCCGCTATAAACGATGCCGAGCCGGCTCTGGCGTTTCGGCTATTCAAAGCACCACTGACGGAGTTGCTGGCGGAATTACCGAGGTCACAAGCGCCAGTTTATTCAATGCCTTTGAGAACGTCATCAAACACCTCGAAGGCCTCCTTGCTCCATAGAACGAACCGAACCTCCTTGAGAGACGTCTCCCGCTCCGTGAGGAATCTCTTGGCCTCGTCAAGCATTATCTCGGCGCACTCGTGCATCGGAAAACCACCAACGCCCGTGCCGATGGACGGGAATGCGATGCTCTCAAGATGAAGCTCGTCGGCACGCAAAAAAGAGTTTAGGGTGCTGCTCCTGATCTTGCTCGCGTCAGTAGCAAGGTTAGGCCCCATACCGGCCGCATGGATCACGTATCTAGCCGGCAACCGACCCGCGCCCGTTGCGACCGCATCACCAATCGGGATCGGCCCCTTGGCGACCGCCTCGTCCTCTATCTCCTTCCCGCCTCGTCGCTTGATGGCGCCGGCCACGCCGGCCCCCATCCACAGGGCACTGTTGGCCGCATTGACCACAGCATCGGCGTGTTGCTCGGTGATGTCGCCCTCAACGAGCCTGATTACCTTGTCCTTCAGAAAGACCTTCTCCATTGCCTCATCCTCCTAATTGCAGTCGCCGTGCCCACTACGGGCACGCAATCCTGACCATCGGCCCGCTCTTGAGCTCTCTCAGGACTCCCAGAGCCTTCGAGCAAACCAAGCCTCA
>CAZKNE010000091.1:0-7608 GCA_964554005.1 uncultured bacterium
AAGCGTGGGGCTAACATGATTACGCTTGCTTACTGCGCGATGGTGAACTTCAAGCCGCCTATGGTGGCCATCTCGATGAGGCCATCGCGGTATTCCTATTCGTTAGTGAAAAAAGCAAAGGATTTCGTGGTAAACGTCCCGCTGGCCGAGCAGGCGAGGTTGGTTGACCTTGCCGGCATCGTATCGGGCAGGAGCGTTGACAAGTTTGAGCTTGCCAAGCTGAACAAGGAGCCAGCAGCAAGGGTCAAGGCGCCGCTTATCGCCGAGTTTCCTATTAACATGGAGTGCAAGGTTCTCGACACGGTTGACCTGCCAACACACAACCTGATCATCGGGGAGGTAGTCGCGCTCCATGCGGACGAGTCGCTTGTTGACGAGAAGGGGCAGCTTGACTCGGAGATGGCACCCTTCCTGATGTACTACAATCGAGCTTACTTCGCGATTGGCGAGGTTATCGGGCATTTCGGGTTCTCCAAGGACCCGCACGACAAGGCCACCTGATTGTTGGCTGTTTTAAGGATGACGACGGTGAAGCACATCTCGGACTTCAGGAGCGACACGGTTACAAGGCCGACTCCGAAAATGCGTCAGGCGATGGCGACCGCCGTTGTGGGCGACGATGTCCTCGGGGACGACCCAACTGTTGAGTCGCTCCAGGCGAGCGCGGCCGAGACGCTTGGGATGGATGCGGGCCTTTTTGTCCCCTCCGGCACGATGGGCAACGAGATTGCCGTGAACGTGTGGACCAACCCGGGCGACGAGATAATCCTGGAAAGCAGGTCTCACATCTATCTATACGAGGCGGGCGGCCCGGCGCGCATCTCTGGCGTTCAGGTTTGCCCGATTGAGACCACGGACGGCGCCATGCCAGTCGAGACCGTTCGCGCCTCGATCAAGGACCCCTCCGATCTGCACTGCCCGACAACCTCGCTGATCTGCATCGAGAACACTCACAACATGCACGGCGGGCGCGTGCTGCCGATCGATTACCTGCGCAGTCTGAGGGAGCTATCGCTCAGGCAACAGATTCCCATCCATCTTGATGGGGCGAGGCTCTTCAACGCGGCGCAAGCTTCTGGCATCTCGCCGAAAGAATACGCCGGCCTTGCAGACAGCGTGATGTTCTGCCTCTCGAAGGGGCTTGGGGCCCCGATTGGCTCCATGCTGGTCGGGAGTTCTGACTTCATCGAAAAGGCCAGGCGCGTGCGGAAGGTCCTCGGCGGTGGGATGCGCCAGGTGGGCGTCATCGCGGCGCCAGCAATCATAGCGCTCGAGGAGATGGTTGACCGGCTCCACATCGACAACGAAAACGCCAAGAAGTTAGCGCTCGGCATCGCAGGTCTGCCGGGTGTGGTTCTGGACCCCGACACGGTCGAGACCAACATCGTCCTCGTGAGGCTCGTCCCGCCTGCGCCCTCCGCGGAAGAGGTATTTCAACAGCTCGCGAACCGAGGCGTCCTCTCCATCCCGCTCGGACCCGACCTCATTCGTTTCGTAACACATAAGGACGTTGACGCGATGGACGTGGAGCGCCTGATAGGTGCGCTGCGGAAATTGCTGGCTGGGTAGGTAATGCCGGCCTATCGATCCGCTAGCCTCTTCTCCGCTCTTTTCTATTCATCAGCGAAGTGTAAAGCGCATCGGTGCGCTTACACATCTGCCCAATGCTGAAAAGCGAGGCGCGCTCTGCGGCGTTGTTTGAGACGCTCCGATAAAGTACTTCGTCAGTCAGCAGCGCAAGCACTCGCCGCGCAAGGAGGTCCGGGCGACGCGTGGGCACAATGAATCCCGATATGCGATCGACGATCGCTTCCGCGTTGCCGCCCACGTCAGTAGCAACAACTGGCACGCCGGCCGCCATCGCCTCAATCAACGAGAGCGAGAAGCCCTCCCTATCGGAACAAGAGACCACAACATCGCTCACGGCTAACAATTGGGGCACATTCTCTCGGTGACCGGCGAAGACCGTCCGTTCCGACAGACCCAGTTGAGAGGCCGTTTGCTCGAGCTGCTCCCTGAGCTTGCCCTTCCCGGCGATGAGAAACTTGACATTCGGAAAGACTTTTAGCACCTGCGCTGCCATCGCAAGGAAATCGACATGCCGCTTTTGCTCGACCAGCCTGGCGATGACCGAAACCACCTTTTCGCCGTCCTCTATTCCAAGCTCGCGCGCCAGGCCCACATCCCGTTCTACAGCTCGAAATCGGTCAAGCTCGATGCCGTTGTAGATGGTAACTACCTTGCTAGGGTCAACGTGGGTGTTCTCAATATAGCTGCGCCTGACCCCCTCAGATACCGCGATAACCTTGTCCTTGAACCGCGCAAGCATCCGGTCCATCCAAAGCTGCCTCAGGTTGTCCCACTCATTGACGTTGTGGACATTTGAGATGACCACCCTCACGCGTGCCAGCCGCGCCGCCACCGTACCCGAGGTGTTGGGGCGATACATGTGAGTGTGGACGATATCGGTCCTCTGTTCCTTCAGGTGCCTCGCCAGCCGATACAAGCAACGCGGCGACCATCGAGAGCTGAATGGGATCACCTCCACACGTATTCCCTCCCGTTCAAGCAGCGGCGCCATCTCGCCGGCCTCGCGGATACAGCAAACCGAGACTTCCCAGCCAAGATCGCGCAGCCTCGGGGTCAGCAGCAACAGCAATTGCTCCGCGCCTCCGCAAGGCAAGTCGGAGATGATCATCGAGACCTTGCCCTTCATTTCAGGTATCTACCGCCCTCCGCCACGAACGCAGACGCAACACTGACTGATACACCGCCAGCGTCTCATTCAGATTGCGGGGGGTGAATCTCCTGATGATTGCTGACCTCGCGGCGCTCCCCATCCGTGCCCGCTGGCTTGCGCTTCTTAAAAGCCGCTCAATGGCAGCGGCGAGAGCTGATACATCCTGCGGCGGGACGATCAGGCCCGAAACTCCATCCTCAATTATCTCTGCCGCACCGCCGATCCTCGTCGCAACCGCCGGCCGGACAGCCTTCGGAACGCGAAACGCGGCAACTGTGCCAGACCACGTGTCCTGCGACCCATGCGTGTGCAAGATGTCGGTCCGGTTCGCGAGAATGAACCTCTTTATCGAACGAACGTCATGCAAGAAATCAATGGGACGAAAGCCCTTCGAGAAGCGGACATCATCGAGCGTGCGTATCCCTACCTCCGCGCATTTCCGAACTAGCACGCTCCCCCTCGGCGCAGCGACGGTAACATCCAACCCGCTCTCTTTCAGCCCCCTGCACAGCAAAAACACCCGTGCAGCCTGACCGCCCCATCCGAGGTGAAAATTGCTGTGCAGCACACGAATTGGGGCACCGAGGTCAACCCGGCGCCCCGCATGCTTATTGTTAAGGTCCGCCCGTTTCAGCAGCTTACCCCGCAAGATATAACGGGCTAGAACTGCGTCTTACCAGAGAAATTGAAACCTCTGATAAGGACGCCAGGAACCCTTACGCCAGACCAATCTCCCATAAACAGGGTCTCCTTGGTCAGCCCATCAAGACTGTTGAAAGCGTCGATCATGCTCATCGTGAAACGGAGGTTCTTGACGGCCTTTGTCATCTTGCCGCCCTCGATCAGGAAGGTTCCGTCCCGCGTCATGCCGGTGAACACTGCGTTTTTCAGGTCAATGAATGGATTGATATAATGAAACCTAGTAACATAAAGTCCCCTGGTCAGTCTCGAAACAAGACCATCAAGCGACTCTGTCCCAGGCTTCACAAACACGTTGATCGGCACTGGCCCGAAAGTGTTCCCCGGAGGCAGGGCGTGTCCTGTTGACTCCCTGCCCTCCTTGCGCGCCGTTGCGGTGTCATAGACGACGTTCTTGGCCACACCGTTCTCAATGAGAACAACCTTCTGCTTCGGCACACCCTCGAAATCAAACGGCAGCGGCATACCTGATGGGTCGAGGCCATCGTCCCAAACCGTCAATGACTCGCTGAAGACCTTCTGACCCATCTTCTCGCTCATGAAGCTCCTGCCCTCCCGCTTAGCAAGGGCGCCGAACTCAAGCGCACACACCATTGAGATTAGGCTGCCGACCGCGTAAGGATGCAGCACAACATCATACTTGCCCGGCTCTACCTCCACCTGGTTGACGTTGCGCCGGCAAGTATCCGCAGCCTCCTCGGCCATACTCCTGACGTCTATCTCAGCCACGTGGTTAGCGCTCGCCGAGGCGTAGCCGGACTGACCATCCTTCATCACAACCGTCGTAACCTCCACGGCAGTGCTCGGGAAGTACGCCGCCACGCCTCTGGAGTTGGCAATTGCTATCTCGTCCGCTTCGGTCTTGAACGAGCCGGACGCGATGATCGAATCCTTCGCGCAGATGTCAACGATGGTTCTGACGGCATCCGCCCGCTGGGATGGCGAATAAGCGGCCGTTGCCTCACAGAAGGTATCCACCTCCTGATACGGAGCCGGTCCCGGCAGACCTAAGTAGTTAGGGTTCTCTTGCTGGAAGTCGGCGATCGCCGAGGCTGTCTTGACCAGATGCCTCAGGCTGTCATCGTCATGAATGCGGTCGGTCGAGGCGACTCCAACTCGCTTTCCCTTGACGACCCTGATGTTTATGTCAGAGGTCAAAGTGGATACGTTCTGGTGAATGATGGAATTCGCGAACCGTGTCAGCGCCCGCTGCCTACTTGTAAGCATACCATCGGTCTCGACCCCCCCAGACATGCCAACTACCTTCTCGAGTATTTCAAGAGCTCTGTCCTTCCCAATCATTTGCTAACACCTACCTTTACATCTCTAAACCTTGCGGGAGCCGTCCCGTGCGCAACGTGCGCCACCTGGCTGGGCTCACCCTTACCGCAATTAGGGGTTCCCCAAACTACCCAATGCTTCCTGTTGCAAATAGCGTCGCACGAGTTCCAGAACTCCGGAGTGATGCCAGTATAGGTGGGGTTCTTGATCATGTCCCCCAGCTTGCCGTTCTTGACCTCCCAGCCTATCTCGCAACCAAACTGGAAGTTCAGCCGCTTGTCATCAATGCTCCAACTCCTGTTCGTCTCAACGTATATCCCGTCGGCAGTGTCCTTGATGAGATCATCAAACTCCCACTCGCCGGGCTCCAAGTTCACGTTCACCATTCTGATCAGCGGGATGTTCGACCAGCCGTCGGCGCGGCAAGCCCCGTTGCTCTTCTGGCCGAGCTTGATCGCTGTCTCTCGCGACGTCAGATACCCAACGAAAAGACCATTCTTGACTATCGGCGACCGCTGCGCCTTGACGCCCTCGTCGTCATAGCCAAACGTGCCCAAGCCGCCCGGCGTCGTCGCATCCGCGTAGATGTTCACGATCTTCGAGCCGTATTGCAGCTTGTTGAGCTTCTCCGGCGTCATGAAACTCGTGCCCGCATAGCTTGCCTCCATTCCAAACACCCGGTCCAACTCGACCGGATGACCGCACGATTCATGCACCTGAAGCCCAAGCTGAGACCCGCCAATGATCAGCGTGGTGGTCTTGGACGGGCATTCCTTCGCTGAAAGAAGCGCAGCCGCCTCTTTCGCAACACGAGGCGCATGGCTCACAAGATCAAGGCCTTCTATGAACTCATATCCAGCCGTCCCGTAGTTACCTCGGAAACTGTTGGGATAGGAGCGAACCAACATCTGGCTCCCCTCTATCGCTGTCGCAGCAATCCCCCCACCGCTCTCGTAAATGGTCTGGTCTATCTCGGCCCCCTCGCTGCTTATGAACGTCTTCTCCGTCCTGAAAAAACGCATGTTGCACTCCGAGATACTGACCCCCTCCTTCGCACGAAGTATCCCGTCAGCCTCCAATAGCAGCGCGAGCTTCGTCTTCAGCGAAACCGCAAACGGGTCCTGCTTGATCGGCGTCACGTACTGGCCCTGGCATATCTCTGTCTCCGCCAAGACCACGTCCTCTTGCTTCAGCCGCGAACTAGCCTTCGCGATCTGCACCGCCAAATCGGCGATCCGTCTCATCTCATCCTCGTTCACCAGAGAACTGCTGGCGAACCCCCAAGAACCGTTCGCTATAACGCGAACTCCAAATCCCATCGTCTCACGGGACGTGATCGCCTCAACCGTCCCGTTCTTGACGTGGATGTCCTCGGTGACGAGGTTTAGCAGCCTGATGTCGGCGTAGGACGCACCAAGCTTTGTAGCGCGGTCAACTGCGCCTCGTAACCAATCTTTCAATTCAGATACCTCCTAACATAATAGACAATTGACAACGTGAAGGGACATTAAGCGAACCCATACTATCCGAGGCCTCAACCACTGTCAACTACGTCGTCAGCCTGGCCATCGCATTCTGGCTTCCAAAGCGCATAGCAGTCGTGTAGGGGCAGCGCTTGCTCCGCTCTTCTCCATTTTGGGCAAGATCGTAGGGGTGCTGCTTGCTGCAACCTAAAGAAAAAGGGGTGATGCTGGCGCGGAGGGTGCAGCAAGCAGCACCCCTACAATGCGCACCGGTGGGCGCTCTGGGCCGTGCAGCACCGCCCGTCTCACGAATACAGCCAGTCGTATATGTCGTTGTCGCCGATCCGGTCCGGGTTCTCCCGGTCCATTTCCCACAACCTCGGATTGTTGGCTATGTACCCGCGGATCGTGTGCAACTCGTCGTCGTTTCTGATGATGCGCTCGTAGTAGTTGCGCTGCCAGAGCCGGCCGCGTCGGCCCAACACACGGTTGATTTGAATGGCGCTAATGGATTTAAAGGCACGAACAACAACCGGTAAGGTTGTCGGGGTGCTGCTTGCTGCACCCTCTTCCATTTTGGGCAGGGCCGTAGGGGTGCTGCTTGCTGCACCCTCCGCGCCAGCATCACCCGTTCCGGCATGATCAATCGTTTGACGCCCCGCCACGAATCTGGGTGCCAGAAACAATATCCCATGCACGTGATTCGGCATAACGACAAAAGCATCTGTTTCGACGCGTGGGAAATGCCGCGGCAAAGCATCCCAAGTGGATTGGATCATTTGCCTCACCCCAACGCCTTCAAACAGACACCGCCCACCATCCACGCATATCGTCACAGAATACGCCCCGCCCCGTGAATAATCGTATCCGTGCAGTCTGATCGAGCGCCGATGGCCGGGCATCCAACCTCCTCATCCATTGATTGTCGGGGGGGGCGCTGCCGCTTGCACTCGTTGCGCCACCAGGAACCATCGTAGGGGCACCGCTTGCCGTGCCCTTCTCTGATGCAGACCAGACATTATGAGGGGCGCCAAGCAGCACCCCTACATCATGTTCAAATAGCGCGCAGGACGCTATCTACTCAAACACCCAACTGGTTGAGGCGATATTGCCCTCAATCTGCATATCGTAGTTGTATGGATTGAGCACAGCGGCATAGAATACATACTTGCCCTTCGGCAACGCATTGCTGAACGGAACCCGCAGTATCTCGGTTGGGCCTATCGCAGCCTTTTCTGCAAGCCTGATGAACACAGGCTGCGGTTCCATCGAGAAACCAGGATAGAACAGAAACGTCCCGTCAGGGAACACCACTGCACCAAGCAGATTGACCGCCAGCGTCGGGCCTGGATTCTCCACCCCGAACGACAAGGAGAGGGCCTCGCCGTCATGCACAATGGCCTTGTCCGCAGAGAGGTAAACGCT
>CAZKNE010000092.1:0-7584 GCA_964554005.1 uncultured bacterium
ATCCATGAACTCCTCGATAATCAACTCACCTGAGGGCGAGGCCTCTTTTGCCCGATGGAACGCCTCGGGGATGTTCTCCTCGGAATCGATGCGCATGACGCCCCTTGCGCCCATGTTGTCAGACGGCTTCATAACGAGCGGCCAAGAAGCAAGCTCCGCTGCGGCCTGGAACGCCTCTTGCAACGTCCAAACGCCTCTGAAGTTGGGTGACGGGACGTTGAACTCCTGAAACCGGCGCCTCATCTTGATCTTGTTTGTTGATGCCTCGGCGTCCTCGAACTTGTTGCCGGGAAGGTTAAGCGCATTTGCAACAGCAGCCACCGTTCTTGAGGCGTCCGTCCCAACAGTGATGACGCCCTCGATCTCTCGGTGCGTGGCGTAGCTGCGAGCGGTGCGAACAGTTCCATCGATGTCGCGCGTGCTGACGGTAACCGGGATGTCGGCGTATTTCATCCCAATCGCGCGAGGGTTCATGTCCGCCACCATTGTGATTAGGCCCATCTGCTTGGCGATCTGTATTGCGGGCAGCTGGAGTAAGCCAGCTCCGATTATCATTATGGTCTTGGGCCCCATTTTGCCCTCCCTATAAACTTGTGTCAGAAAGCCGCCTTGCCGCCTCACGAACGCGCTCGGTAGGAAGCGTGAGTGAGAACCGGACAAACCCCTCGCCGTGCGAACCAAAGGCGACACCCGGCGCCACAAGTATCGCACATTTTGACAGGAGCTGCTCAGCGAACGCACCGGAAGCCAAGCCGCCCGGAACCTCGGCCCAAACGTAGAAGGTCGCACGAGAACGTTGAGCTCTGATCCCGGCCTTCCCAAGCGCAGGAATAAGTATCTCCCGCCGTTCGCGATAGACAGCGCAAGTCGCTGCTGGGAACTGCTCGCAATGACTGATGGCCTCGATTGCGGCTGCCTGAATCGGCACAAACACACCCGAATCAAGATTACTCTTGACCTCGCCGAGCGCGGCTATCAGCTTCCTGTCGCCGGCCGCAAGCGCTATCCGCCAGCCGGCCATGTTGAACGTCTTGGAGAAAGAGAAGAACTCTATGATGTTGGTCTTGTCCTCGCTAGTTGCCAGCAAGCACGGTTGTGACTGCCCCTCCAGCACCATGTCGATATACGCCGCATCGTGGCACACCGCTATGTCATTGGCCCTCGCAAAGCTAACCACCTCGTTCCAAAAGGCCGGCGTTGCGGTGGCGCCGGTAGGGTTGTTCGGGTAGTTCAAGAACATCAGGCTTGCGCTCTCGGCGATCCGCTGAGGAATAGCTGAAAGGTCGGGAACGTAACGTCGGTCGCGAAGTAGAGGCATTGCGAACGGCTCACCGCCAGCAAGAACTGCCGAGGCGCGGTAAACAGGATACCCAGGGTCGGGATACAAGACCACGTCGCCCGGATTCACCACCGCGAGGCAAAGGTGCGCCAGCCCCTCTTTGGAGCCGATCAGCGCCAGAGCCTCTGTGTCAGGATCGATGCTGACGCCGTGCCTTCTGCGCAGCCAGTCTGCACACGCCCGGCGAAACTCACTCGTCCCAGAATATGGCGGATAATGATGATACTTGCTCCGCCGCGCCGCCTCGCATAGCGACTCAACCGCCTCGTTCGGGCTCGGTAGATCGGGGTCGCCGATGCCCATGTCGATGATATCGACGCCCGACGCCACCGCCTCAGCCTTCTTCGCGTCAAGCCGAGCAAATAGGTAAGGCGGCAGCAGATTCAGCCGGCTGGACTTATTCGGCAATGCGAACTCTCCACAAACTTGAGCAACAGAAGCGAAACGAGCGGCCACAAGCTAGCCGACAGACTACGCAATGTCAAACCATAAGTCCGAACAGCCAGCAGTTTTGCAGCACTGGGACATAATCTCGGTCTGATCTCTCGCGCATCGGGTGTGTTGACAGGGCGGATCGGCCTCTATACGATTCTGGTTGCGCTTTATGTCAGAGTGAGTTCACTGAGAGAAGAGATGTCTGAAGCACAGAACGAGCGTGTGAGCGAAGAGTTGGCCACGCCGAAGGGCGACGGGCAGGGACGGTGGCTTTCCATTCTTGTCGTTGTCTTGCTCTGCCTGGCCGGCGCTTTTGCCGTGGGGATGCAGATAGCCAACCTGCCGTCAGTGCTGAAGTATCGGGCCGAGAGGGCCTTAGCGGCGGGCGATTTCGCAACGGCAATGAAGGACTATATCCAGATTCGGCGGATCGAGCATACACGCAAGCCCTTCGAGCCGAAGATGCGTGAGATCGCGCTCACGGGCATTGGAAAGCACTACGAGCAGAGCAAGGAGCTCTTCAACAAAGGACAGATGCAGAATGCTCTGGCGGAATACACGGCCGGGATGGCGCTTGCAAACGATTACTTTTTTGTCTTCCCCTCGGAGGAGTTCGAGTCGCCAAAGGATGATAAGCTTCTGAAGCTCTTGGACACCATCAAGGATGACTCGTGCCTGATGGCGAAAGTCCACGCATTGAGAAGCGAATGGGACAAAGCGAGGGTTCGCACGCGGGAATGTGAGCGGTATGAGCAGGACAAGTCCTCGGCGCTTTTTTGGGAGACCTATGTCTATCTGATTACATGGGACTGGGCGCCCGCGACGCGAGTCATAGAGAAACTGATGAAGACTTCGGGCATGGGTTCGCTGTTGAAGGATTTCGGGAAAGAGGCGAGCGGCAAGAAGGTGGTCAAGACAACGCTTAAATCTCTCGTGCCCAAGAGTATCCGGCCGATGTGGACGCTTGCCGGACAGCTCAAGTGGTTCGAGCTTGCTCAGATTATCGAGCGCATGGGGATGAACCTGATCCATCCCGGCAATAGCAGGATCGGCTCGACCGGCGTCGTTGCACCTTGCGACATCGTTGTTCGCAGCGCCGGCAATGACCGCGGTGACTATGGCAACATCGTCGTCAATGGGGTTGACGTCGCGACAGGTCTTAGGGGCTACAACCTCGTGGCTCTCGAGCAGAAGTCGGGGGAGCTTCTCGTATCGGACCACTTCGACGCAATCAGAGACAAGGGCGATAATCAGCAGCTTAGGCAACGCATCAGAAAACTCCCTGCCGGGGCCATCGTGATACTCGCGGCCAAGGGCAAAACGAAGGTTGAGACGGACTTGCTGGAGGTGTTTAGAGAGATCGGCGCGACGTTCGCCATGACCGAGCCTGACCGATACCTGTGGTCGCACTGCGCAATTGGTGTTAAGGGCGCACCGCCCGGCTCTGCGCTCGAGATGCACTGCCGAGGGGCATCTTTTCTCGAGGTATGTGGTCCAACGGATTTCAGCTCAGACGAGATGTCAATCGAGGCCTATATGAGGAAGAAGGCCGCTCTTGACCATCGTCCTGTGATCTATCTATCAGGCAAGGAGCTTGGCAGCGAGCTCTTGTTCGCGGCCCCCTGAGAACAGCGGCCGGTGACCCACATCCGTATGGAGTCGTAGGGGCGGTGCTTGCCCCGCCCTATGTTCGGTTGGCAAATCATAAGGAGGGTGCAGCAAGCGGCACCACTACACGACGTCGATCAACCGCCAACAGCGTCGCTTTATAGCCACATTTGGGACGTCAGGCCCGTCTGACCGCGAGCCCCCTGGCGCATCACGATGCGGCTGCCTTCGCTTTCTGCTCCTTCTTGCTCATCCAGACCTGCTGGATCACCTGTAAAATGGTGCCGGTGAGCCAATAGAGCACGAGACCGGATGAGAAGTTCAAGAAAAAGAACGTGAAGACGACCGACATCATCATCATCATTTTGGCCTGCTTGGGATCGGTGGCGGGCGTCATCTTCTGCTGGACGATCATCGCGACTCCCATGAGGATGGGCGTTATGTAGTAAGGGTCTGGCTCGGAGAGGTCATGGAGCCAAAGGATGAACGGCGCCTGCCTCAAGTCGATGACTATGGGCAGAACCCTGATGAGAGCGAACAGGACCGGGAACTGGATTAGCATTGGCAGACACCCACCCATCGGGTTTACCTCGTGCTTCTTATATAAGGCCATGATCTCTTGGTTGAGGCGCTCTTTGTCGTTCTTGTATTTCTCGCGAAGTGCCTTGATCTGAGGTGCGACCAGCTGCATCTTCTTCATCGACTTGGTCTGCTTGACGGTCAATGGGTAGAAAACGAGCCTGATCAGCAGCGCCAAGATGATGATGGCCAGGCCGTAGTTGCCGACAATTTTGTAGATATACTTGAGCAAGACGTAGATTGGTTTGGCCACGATGGTGAACCAGCCGAAATCAATGATCTTCTCCAGGCCAATGTGCACTTTTCCGAGCTCGTCGGTGTCCTTTGGCCCCGCGAAGACCGTTACGCTCGAGGTGCTCCTGTTGGACAGAGGGGTTACCCACCTAACATTAAACCCCTGTAAGAACGGCTCCGAGCCGACCAGCCATGAGTTTTTCCGAGCCAGTGCGACAATGAAATATCGGTCCTGAAGCGCCGCCCAGGACAGCATGTCGTTGAGACCAAACGCGTCCTTGAGCAGATGCTCCCTGTCCGAGGCAACTATTCCGCCGCTCGAGTATCGCCCCTTAGGCTCCACGCCGGATGAGCCCACATCGGGGCCAAGCCAGGTCTCAAAGCTCTGCCCCGCGACCGTGGCCGACGCCGCCGCCTCAAACGTGTAAGACAGGTCCAACAGGTAGCTGTCGGGTCTTATGCGATACTCCTTGATCAGCTTGCCGTTGTTGAAGTCGGCCTCGAATCGAATTACCCTGGGGGCCGAGCCCGATGCGAGAACGGCACGGGCCGGTGCGGTCGTGGTGAACTGCACAGTTTCAAACGAGGGTCTCCCCTTCTCTTCCGACCTTAACGGATAGACGGTCTTCAGCATGTACTCGCCGATAGCGGAAAGATACGGAGGCACCATCTCCACGCCCTCGAGCAGGTCTATCAGACGCATCGTCTCGTCCTTGTCTGAGCCTTCATACGAGAGCTCCTTCGATAGACTTATCCGCAGTCGTCCGGCAGAGGCGCGGCGCTTGGCGAAGTCGGAGAAGCATACGCGACGCGCAGCGCCTAGGAACTTCTCCATAAGCTCCTTGAGCTGGTCCTTCTCCTCGGAAGAAAGCTCCTTCTTGCCCATAAAGTCGCTGCGGAAATCGGAGATTACCCCGCCGAGCAGCTTCTTTGCGTTCGCAAGCTGGAACTCGTTCAGCGCCTCGGCCGCCGTGTTCTTGGCCAAAAGCTTCTCCTTGGCCGTTATGAAGTTGGGCGGAAGGTCTTTGTAGCGTCTCAAACGCAGGCTCTTGATCGCTCCTCCGTCAGTAGAAAAGACTACTCTGAACAGGTCAGAATCAACGACAATCTCACTTGGGCGCGTCTCTTTGACGACGGGCCGCAACTGTGATTTGGCCTGCTTGCCAGCCACCTCGCTCGCCAGATACTGCTCCACAGCGCTTGGCGACTCCGAAGCCGGGACCACCTCTTTCGTGCCGGTCTGGGCAGGCACTTTTGGTCCGGGCTTGGGTGTAGGCACAAAGAAGTGGTTGTAAAGAACCACTACGGCGAAGATGAGAACAATCGCCAGAATGAGTCTTCTTGTTTCCATATAAACGCAGTCCTCAGCCGGTGGTTGTGTGGTTCTCTGCTCGGGGCAATGGATCGTAGCCACCGGCGCAGTAGGGCTGGCACCTCAAGAGCCGATAGACAGTAAGTAGCGTGGCGCGAGGCAGACTGAGCTCTCGATACGCCTCGATGGCGTATTCTGAGCAAGTCGGCACGAAGCGGCAGCAGCGGGGCACGATGGGCGATACCAGTTTCTGGTATGCGGTTAGCGCCAAGATAACGGGGGTTGCCAGCACTGTGTTGATGCTTTTGCTGGCCCGAGAGGCAAATGAGCCATGCTTGTGAGTGCTGCGCAGGAGCCTCTTCAGGACGCGCTCCAGGTCACCTCGGACCTCCGCAAACGACACGCCGGCTATCGACGGTCTCGCGCAGATGACAACGTCCCAGCCCGGCTCCAGATGGGGCAAAAGGCTCACAAATGCCTCTCGCAGCAGCCGCTTGACGCGGTTCCTGACAATTGCGTTTCCGACCTTCCGGCTGACGGAAACCCCGAATCGCCGAATGGCCATCTTCTCAGACTTCACCCCGAACACAACCAAGTTCGCTCCCGCGATGCGCTTGCCGCTGTCGTAGATCAGCCGAAACTCCGATGAGAGCCTCAGCCGCTCGTAGTCAACCCCGCGTTTTGGCAATGTCGCTAACCTTTGAAATCCTGATGATACCCGTGGCGCTCAAACTGAGAGTTGCTTTCTGCCTTTTGAACGTCTCCTCGCAATCACCTGCTTGCCTCGCCGGGATCGCATTCTAACTAGGAAGCCGTGTGTCCTTTTGCGCCTCAGATTGTGAGGCTGATATGTCCGTTTCATTCTGCTACCTTCTCAGTTGCTCATTTTTCGTAATGTGGTCTTATCAGTAGAAGGGTATCCCTATGAGGGGATCACGCGCCGGATACTAAAACGCAAGACAAGCCCTGTCAACGACACCCCCAACTGTGCAAGCGATCCTCGCCACCCGCCGGCGCGAGCATCAGGATGCCGCACGAGATCATCTCGCCTTCGGGAAAACCTTCGACGACTCAGTCAGTAAGTAAACATTCTCGACACCAGCACTCCTCACATTGCTTAAAAGCTCCATCACCCCCTCATACGAGCAGCGCTTGTCCGCAGCAATCATCACCTTTGAGGCAGGCATCCGAGCAAGCTCCGTGGTCAGGACCTTAGGAACCTGCTCCAGGTCCACCTTCTTGTCCTGAACGAAAACCTGGCCGTCCTGCCGAAGCGACACTATCACGGCCTGGCGAGTCTTCTGCTCATCAAAGTCCCCTTTCGGCAGGCCGATGTCCAGGCCGTATCGAATCACAGGGGCGGTCAGGATAAAAATGACGAGGAGCATCAACATAACATCCACAATAGGGGTTACGTTGATGTCCGATATAGCGGCCATTCGGCGCCTGCCAAGACTCATAGGTCGGTCCTCGCTTGCGCCTCTTTCGGCGCGGAGATAGCACGCACCAACCAGTGTCCCGCAAGCCGCTGAAACCTGTCGTTGAAGTCATCAATCCTGGCGCTGAACTGCCGGGACTTCTGAATGAAGTAGTTGTGAGAGACAAGCGCCGGAATCGCGGCCACAAGGCCTGCGACGGTCGTGAGAAGTGCGCTTGAGATTCCGGCGGCGACAACTCTGAACTCCGCTGTTCCCACTCCGCCCATACTATGGAAGGCGACCATGATTCCCCACACTGTTCCCAGCAATCCCACGAATGGCCCGGCAGCAGCGATTGTGCCCAGAACGCCAAGCCGACGCTCGAACAAGGCCGCCTCCTCGTCAGCACATATAGCAAGGCTCTCCTTCAGAAGATCGATCTGCATCTCAACCATCCCGGACCTGAGTCCGGGCTCCTGAGCACGCCCTGAGCCGGCGATGTCCAACAGTTGAAGCGACTCCTTCAGCAGAGCGTGCCCCTTTTTGAATATTCGGGACAAAGAGCTAGGCGGGATGTCATCAAGGCTATCTGCAACCTCCTTTAGGTCGTGCGACTTTCTGAAGATGCGCTCAAACTCCCAGAATCCTCGCTCCGTCTG
>CAZKNE010000093.1:0-5230 GCA_964554005.1 uncultured bacterium
TATAATCGGTGGGATATTAACGGTGATTGCGCCGATCGAG
Organism: uncultured bacterium; assembly: GCA_964554005.1. GTDB lineage: Bacteria > B130-G9 > B130-G9 > B130-G9 > B130-G9 > B130-G9. The sequence goes on from CAZKNE010000093.1 coordinate 41, forward strand.
GACACGCCGGCCTCGAAGGTAGGGCTGCTGGCAGGCGACCGCATCGTCAAAATAGACGGCGAGGATGCGCGGGGCATTACAACGATAGATGTGATAAAGAAACTCAAAGGCCCGGAGGGGACAAAGGTCACGATTACCGTGCAGCGAGAGGGCGTCCCGGACCCGCTGGTCTTCACAATCACGCGGGGCAAGATTCCGACATCCACTGTTCCCTATTACTTTATGCTGAACAAAACAATAGGCTATCTCAGGCTCACGAGATTCGCAGAGACGACAGCAAGCGAGGTGAGAGAGGGAATCCATGAGCTTGAGAAACAAGGAATGCAGGAAATGGTCCTCGACCTGCGCTACAACGGCGGCGGCCTTCTTAGTCAGGCGATCGCAGTCAGCGACATGTTTCTTGATGCGGGGTTGCACATTGTCTCGACCAAAGGGAGGACCCCTAAGTCTGACCAGCTGGTTTTCGCGAGCAAGGGAGCTAAGCTGCCTCACATGCCTGTTATCATCTTGATCGATGACGGCACGGCTTCGGGAGCGGAGATCGTCGCGGGAGCAGTTCAAGATAACGACAGGGGTCTCATCATTGGGACAAGGAGTTTCGGTAAGGGGCTGGTTCAGAGCGTTATCCAGCTGCCGCACAACTGGACGCTGGTGTTGACGACGGCGAGGTACCACACTCCTTCTGGCAGGTGTATCCAGAAGCCCTACTCGCAATACGGCACCGGGTATCTGGCGGAGACGACAGAGGAGGAGAAGGAGAACCACGCCATCTATCGGTCTAGAGCAGGCAGGAAGCTCAGCGGCGGCGGCGGCATTTATCCGGACGTTGTTGTCAAATACACCGAACTTGGCAAGGGCTTTGAGAATCTACATCGCAATAACATATTCACGCTGTTTGGTCTGCACTACGCGGCCACGCACAGAGATTTGGGCATGGATTTCAGCGTTACGGATGAGATGGTCTCGGAGTTCATCACTTTTGCGGCCAAAAACGGCGTAGAGATAACTAAGGAAGAGCTCGTGGGTGAGAAGGAGCAATACGTCAAAACCTACATCAAATGGCGCATCGTGCGCTCGCTGTGGGGCAACAAGGAGGCCGCCAAGACGTTCACAGCCGTTGACGATCAAGTCCAGAAGGCGATCAAGCTGATGCCTGATGCACGAAAGATGCTCGAGCAGTCCTATCTCCCTTCGCTTAAGCATGGGACAGAGCCAGCGGCGTCGCCGGCGGCTGTGCCCGGCGCTGCCTCGCGGATGCGCTCGCTGGACATGCTGCTCTGAGCGACAGCCGCCGCATTTTTCTGAGCCCCCCAAAATGAACATCGCGATAGACGCCAGGAGGATCAGCGACCGCCACGCCGGGATGGGTGTTTATACTTTCAACCTCCTTCGCGCGATGGAGCGGATCGATACCAGGAATCAATACACCATCTTCTGCAATCCGCTGAAGACCAATAGGGTTGATTTCAAGAATCCCAACTTCAAGACCTATGTAACCCCGATAACGATTGAGAATCACTTAGTCGGCGACTTCTGGCGCAACTTTTATCTCCCATACCGACTCAGATTGGCCGAGACCGATGTTTTTCACGATCCGGGCTACTTCCTGCCGATAGTCTCCAGCGGGTACAAGTCGGTCGTTACGGTGCACGACCTTGTGGTCTATACGTTCTCGCAGACTAACAGCAAAAAATACTTCTGGTATATGAGGCAGATGACCAAGATCGGCGTCGAGAAGGCCGACCTAATCATCGCCCACTCCTTTCACACCAAAGAGGACTTGATCCGCATACTGAAAGTCCCGGAGAGCAAGGTCAGGGTGGTTTATTCCGCCACAAACGAACATCTCAAGCCCGTGACCGACCCGGCGGAGATCGCCGCGACGAGGGAGAAGTTCGGCATCGAGGGGCCATATATCCTCTGCGTCAACACCATCGAGCCCAGAAAGAACCTGCCGAGGCTTCTCAGCGCCTATCATCTGTTGAAAACCGAGATGAACCTTGAGCACAAGCTCGTCGTTTGCGGGATGTTCGGCTGGCTTTATGGCGATGTGTTCACCACCATCAGGGAGCTTGGCCTTGAGGACTCGATAATCTTCACAAGCTACGTCAAGGACGAGGACTTGCCCAGACTATACAGCGGGGCAGAGCTCTTCGTCTTCCCATCGCTTTACGAAGGCTTCGGGCTCCCTGCGCTCGAGGCGATGGCCTGCGGAGCGCCAGTCATCACGTCAAGCTCATCGTCGCTGCCGGAGATAGTGGGCGACGCGGCGATCCTGATCAACCCATACTCGATCGAGGAGCTCGCTGAGGCGATGTACAAGGTTCTGACAGACGAGTTGCTTCGGAGCAAGATGAGGAAAGATGGGCTGTCCCGCGCATCGCTCTTCTCTTGGGAGAAGACGGCGTCCCAGACCTTGGGCATTTACGAGGAGCTTCACTCCACCAAGAAGCCAGCGCTGCAAGTCTTCTTTGACGACACCTACCTAGACACGATTGCCCAGCCGCGGCCGGAGGTCTCGATAATTATCGTCAACTGGAATGTCAAACAGCTACTGCTTGACTGCATCGACTCGATCGAGAGAACAATTGGAGGCCTGCCGCACGAGATAATCGTCGTCGATAACGCCTCGCACGACGGAAGCGTTGAGGCCCTAGGAAAGAGGCATCCCCACGTCAAGATCATCAAAAACCTCCGTAACGAGGGCTTCGCCGCCGCAAATAACCTCGCGGCGAGGCGCGCCATGGGCAGGCATGTCTGTTTTCTCAATCCGGACTCCGTAGTGGCGCCGGGCGCGTTTCAGGCCATGATCGATGTCCTTGACTCTGACGACAGGATAGGCCTCGTAGGGCCGAAGTTGTTCAACGAGGACGGCTCTCTCCAGCCCTCGGCAAGGAACTTCCTCACAAACCTGAATCTCATGATGTCCCACCTTCTCTTCAAGCCGATCTTCTCCAAACGTGTGCGCGCTAAGCTCGTCTATGAAGACTGGGCCCACGACGAAACTCGCGAGGTCGATTGGCTAGTCGGCGCTTGCCTAATGCTTAAAAGAACCGCGCTGGAGCAGATCGGCCCGTTCGACGAGGGCTACTTCATGTTTCACGAGGACACGGACCTGTGCTACCGAACCAAGAAAGCCGGCTACAAGGTCTTCTTCGTCAACAACGCTCATGTTACCCACTTCGGCGGCAAGTCCTGTGAGCAGAGATGGGGCGATTTTACCGTCCTAAAATACCTCGCCTCGAAACACATCTTCATCAGGAAGCACTACGGGCGCCTCGCCCTATTCACGCACCGCGTCCTGATCATGGGTCTGGAGTTGCTGAGGCTTGCGGCGGCCCTCCTGAAGCATCTCTTCTCGATGGCCAACAAGGATGAGACCAAGCGGGCGGTCAGGTTTTACAAGACCGCCGTTGCGCTCGAGCTCGGTTTCATTGGCAGCCTCGATCTCGACCGACTAGCAGGGGAGGCCTCTCCGGCCAGCACCGAACGCTCATCCTGAAGCGCGGAATGCGCCCTCGCTGACAAATGGCCCGTTCAGGAGCTGCTTATGTCCCCGCCGCCGGCCGCGTCCCCGAGCGCCCAGGCGAGCACGATGCCTGCGAGCTCGATGCACTCGGCCGCGCGTTGTTCATCATAAAGGCTCGCCGGGACGCCTCGAGCGTGGTAAGGGCATTTAGCTTTGCCATATTCAGGCGCAAGGTCCAGCGCCGCCTCGCGAACGGCGGGCGAGGGCTCGCAGACGGCAAGCAGCCGCTTGAGGCTGTGCGTGTAGGGCATATCTTGGCCCCGACTGAGAATAACAGACTTCAGGGCTTTTTCTGCGACCTGATGGGAGAAGAAGGCCGCTGCATAGTATCTCTCTCCCCTCAGGTTGAATCTGGCCGTTATCAGGTCCTCCCTGGCCTGTTCCTCCCACCACTCGGGCGGCGTCGGGTGCGACTCTTCCATACTCAATGCGAGAATCCTATCAGCTCAATGCTCGCTGCAATTGCCTGAACATCGCTCGTGGTGCCCACCGGCCGAAGCGTCAATAAAACGTGATAAGTCCCCGGCGAAAGAGCAAGCTTGCGCTCGACCAGGCTCCTCGCGGTCTGGTCGAGGCGCACGGCGGCGCGCTTTTGGCCATCGATTTCGAGCCCAAGGTCTGCCTGCTGCCCGGCAGGGAGCTTGCTCAGGTTGACTGCGAAAGACCTAACCGGAAAACGAGGCTCGATCTCAGTTGCAAAAACTGCGACGCCCCTTTTGCCATCGATCTGCCATTTCAGTTCATCTCTGAAAAACATGATGGCGCTCTGAAACCAAACGTGCCGCAGAAAGAACTTGCGGTCTTGCCTGTCCTTCTGGAACGTGTGGTCGTTGATGTATGCGATTCGCAGCTTATATGTGCCCGGCTCGAGCCCGTCAAAGAAAAGGTAGGTATTGGTCCAATTGAGAAATGGGACGCGAATGTACTTGGGCGGCAGGTCCCCAAGCGTAATCTTGAGGTCCGGAAAGACATACCTGGTAAGCCCCGTCGCTGGATCGATCACAAGCCCCGTCTCAATGTGCGTCTCGAACGCCCCCTCCGCTTTGACGCTCATCTTGATCGCCAGCGTGTCGGAGAGAACGTTGACCGGCGCCTCAAGGAAGCCGTTACGCTCGAGCAACCAGCCGCCATCGGCCTGCCTGCCGCCGGACTTGAACATCTGGTCTGGCGTAAGCTCCGTTGTTCTGGTCGCCTGCATCAGCTGGATAGCACGGTTTGCCTGGGCATCATCGTGGAGACTTCTGGCCAACGAAAGGAGCTGACACATCGCATCGAATCGCTGCTCGAACGACTGCTCTGCAACTTTGACGAGGAGATCGAACGCCTCGCGAGTTCTGCCCTCCCGCACCAGGCACACGGCGCGGAGGTAGTCCGCCTCGCTCAAGACCGCAGGGTCGGCTGCGTCGTTCGGCAGGATAGACAGCGCGTCCTTAATCTGATTGAGGCCTATGTGCGCCTTGGCGGCGAGGAGCTCTGACCTGGGCGAGACCGCTGACGCTTCTAAAACTGGCCTGAGAATCTGAAGCGTGTGACGATACCTCCCCCTGTCCAGCTCCGCCTCAGCGAGCTTCACCAGGGACTCTGGAGCGTCCGCTCGGAGGTCAAATGGGTCTGAATCTGCCCGAAAAGAGTAGAAGTCCGCCGCCTCCGGCCAACTCTTC
>CAZKNE010000093.1:5240-7538 GCA_964554005.1 uncultured bacterium
TCCCATTCATAAACGAGCGAAAAACTGTCTCGCCCAAGCTCTTGTAGCGCGGCTGGATGAAATATGCCTGCCCCATGAAATCAACTCCTCTTTGCAGCGAAAACAGGCTATACAGCCGCCCGAAGTTGGCGTAGAGAACGGCCTCGAGCCCGTTCGCATCGAATATCTGCACGCGGTCAACGTAGATGTCGGCCACCTTGTCGGGGTTGATCTTCTTCATATCGACACCGGGTATCGTTATCCCAAGTCGCATCCGATAGTGCCCGCCGGCGACGCTGATTCGGTTGTAGTATTTCTGCATCAGCTCAACATCGACAGACTCGTCGATGACACGAATTTTCTCAGTATCGCTCTCAAGTTGAAGCCAAAGGTGTGGCACTGTCGTCCAGATTGGGTTGCGCATCATCGCCTCAACAATAATGAGCTTCTCGCCGGGCGCAAGCTGGACGTCGCGCTCAAGCGGATAGCCGGGCGTCATTCGCCGGCCGCCCTTGATGAACGCTCTGGAAGGTGGGTCATAGATCGAAAGCGGCTCGTCCTCCATCTCATACGTACATTTTGGGATGCTAATATCACCGAGCGTCCCAGCCACGAGCACGAACGCAACGGCCGCCATTCCCACTGCGCCAGCGTGCAGGTATCTGCCGCTTCTGAACATGCCCTCGCCATCCGACCCGCGCTTGCCGACCCTCGCAATTGCCACAAGCAGAAGTGCAAACGCAAGCATCTCAAAGAGCACCTTGACCGGCGTCATAATGTCGGTTCGGAAGAATGACGGCAGAAACCGCGACAGATCGATATAGGTGTTCATGTGCAAAAGACAGAAGGCTCGGTTTGCTCCGTTGGCCTGATCGTAGCGGAACACGGGGGAGAAAAGGTGCAAAAATGCCACTATGGCCGAGACCGTTCCTGCGAAACTGAGGGCCGCCGCCTGCCTGAACGTCGCAATGCGAGCAAGCCCCAAGCCAAGCAGCGCACCAAAAAACGGCAAGACCACTATCAGGAAGCGACAAGGCGGGCACCATGATGCGTTCCACCACGGCATCGAACCAACGACCAGATAGTATGGCCCGATGACCAAGAGGATTCTCGCCAACATGCCTCGGTTAGTCCTGTTCAGCGAGACCGCACCCGCAATCGCCAGAACATAGACAGGAGCGAGCACGAGAAGTCCGAACTGCTGGTCAAGCATCTGGCCCAAAAGCCCGCTTGCTGGTGCAAGGTCCCCCACACCCATCCGCAGAAACTCATCAAGCCGCGATGTGAGAAGGCGTAGCGTAACGATTCGGTCGCGCAGCATGTAACTCAACGCGATAAGCACTGCGAGGCCACCTGATGCATAGAGCCAAGCCACCTTTCTCCTCGTCGTTCTCCACATCGCTACCAGAAGAATGGGACCGATGACGAGCGACAGCCTTATCTTGAGCATGAACAGGGCCACACAGAGCGCAATCAGGATGAGCATCTCACGCCGCTTGCCCGGCCCGATACGCGAAAGCCGCCTGAACGCATAGATGGCCAGCAGAGCGCTTGCGGTGGCGGGGAATATCTGGTTGGCATAATTGAGCATGGGCACGGAAAAGCCGAAGATAAGCGCACCGAGCAGGGCATGTCTTCTTGGTGCGCCGAGCTCGCGCGCCAGCAAAAAGACGTTTGCCATCAGCAAGGCGGCGAGAAGATTGATGAGGGCTACCGCGCCTCGGAACCCGAACAGTCGATAGGGAATCGTTATCAGGAGCGGAAAGCCGACATTGTAGTTCTGGACTTCATACTCCTTACCCTTGATCTTGACGCTGCGGAACTGCGGCTGAAGCGTGTATGGATAGTAGGCAAGGTACTCCTTGTTCTTGAAGTTGTTGGTGCGGTCGAAGTCAAGATCGTATGCGAGGCTGTGCGCGGTCAGAAGGTAATATGGCTCATCGCCGTCCGGTGGGTGCTGATCGTAGGTCCAAAGCCCGAACCAGAAGTAGCACGATGCAGACACAACCACGAGCGCTATGACGAGCCTGCGCCGGGACAGCTCTTCTACGTTACGGAAGAGCGTTACCAGTAACGTCGCCGAGACCGCGATTATCAGCCCAAGAAGAACAGTCCCCTCGATCGCCTCGAAATATCGCGATTCGGCTGTTACAAGCGGCGATGCGAAGATGAGAAAGGCAACAGCCCCGAACGCGCAGACGAGCTTTGTGGCCGAGTTGACTCCCTTCCGAACGCCGATCTTTGGCAACAAAAGCAGCAATGCCACGGCTTGAACGAGCACGATCGGCACGTAATCCGAGACTATCTCCACCCTCGGGA
>CAZKNE010000094.1:0-2723 GCA_964554005.1 uncultured bacterium
CCCTACATGTGGCATACCCCGCTGCGTCATCCCCGTAGAAACCGACTTATTGGACAGCCTCTTCATTCGGGTGGCCTGTGGAGGAAAACTACCTTTACTTGGGTTTGCGCGGTCAATAGAATACAGTCTGGTTGGCTGGTGCGTCCGCTCATAGCCTCTGAGCTCGGGCTGTGCGGAGCGGTGTTGATACTCTGCCCAGCGTTGATTTTGCCAGAGGTTTTGTGTGAAGGTGAATAGCGTGAAGAAGATCATTGCAAGCGGGAATCGGGCCTCCGGAAGGCTTCACATCGGACATTTGAAGCTTTTGGAATACTGGGCCTCGCTCCAGGACGAATACGAGTGCTTCTACTTCGTCGCCGACCTTCACGCTCTCACCACGGAGTATCAGGACACTGGGATGGTGGCCGAATACAGCAGGGATATATTCATCGACTGGCTCTCTGCCGGCCTCGACCCCGAAAAGAGCCACCTGTTCGTGCAGTCTCAGATTCCGGCACACTCGGAGCTCTACGTCCTGTTCTCGATGTTCGCCAATCTGGGCCGGCTCTATCGCGTCCCTACTTACAAAGAGCGGCTCCGCGAGGACGCTACGCACTCACTGATTACGCTCGGTTTTCTTGGGTATCCTGTCCTTCAGGCTGCGGACATCCTTCTGTATCGGGCTGACGCGGTTCCCGTTGGGCTTGACCAGGCCTCGCACGTCGAGCTAACGCGCGAGGTGGCTAGGCACTTCAATCGCCTCTATGGCGAAGTGTTCCCTGTCCCAAAAACCATCTTGAACAAGGCACCAAATCTGCCGGGCACGGACGGCCGCAAGATGAGCAAGTCCTACGACAATTGCATCTATATCTCTGACGGTCCGGACGTTCTCCGCAAGAAGATCGCGACGATGTTCAGTAATCCCGAGCGAAAGAGGCGTTCCGACCCTGGCGATGCCGAGAATTGCAATGTGTATGAGTTCCACAAGAGCTTCACGGACGCAGAGACCCTGGCCAGGATCAAGGGCGAGTGCGCTGCTGCCTCGATCGGGTGCGTTGACTGCAAGAAGATTCTTATTGAAAACATGATCGAGGCTCTGCGAAAGCCGCAGGAGGTCAGGAGACGCATCGAGCGAGAGCCGGGCTACTTGAACGAGGTGTTGCGGAAGGGCCGGGAGGAGGCAACCGCGGCGGCTGAGGCAACGATGCGAAAGGTTAGAAAGGCAGTGGGCCTGTGGTAGTAAGGCTGAGCGCTCCAGAGGGTTCGGAGTTTCGCGTTCAGGTTCAAGATTATTCTGGGCCGCTGGACATGTTCGTGTATCTCGTGAAACAGGAGGAGCTCGATCTGCTGACGGTTTCGGTTCTTCGCATTGTCAAGGGCCTCGCCAAGTTCCTCTCAGATCAATCCCCGAACCTCGACTCTGCTGGCGAGGCAATGCTGCTGACCGCGGACCTGGTCTATCTCAAGTCTCGCCTTCTGTTGCCTGGGACGCCTGGCGAGGAAGCCCAGGACGAGCTTCCAGAACCCTCGTCCGTGCTCGTGCAGCGGATTCTTCAGTATGAGGAGGCGCGGGCATTGGCGCAGGGGCTTTCGGAACAGCAGGAGCGGCGGCGAGCACTGTGGTTCTCTGGGGATTCAAGCAAATACACCGAGACAGAGGAAAACGACATAGTCGGCGCTAGCGTTGTGGACCTCGCACTTTCATTCATGGGAATGTTGACGCGGGATGAGGTAAATCAGGTTCAATATATTTCGCGGGAGAGGTATTCGATAGCGGAAACGGTTGTGAAAATGGTCCAGATATTGAAGGGCAAGCCGTCGGTTTCGATGCGGGAGGTTTTCTCACATGCCCGAGACCTCGAGGAGAAGCTGGCGTTCTTCCTCGCGCTATTGGAGCTCGTCAAGTTCTCGCAGGTGGCGGCCCTTCAGCGTAGGAACTCATTCAACATACGGCTCAAGTTGCTGGCCGATGCGGACGTGGAGCAGCTTCGGTTGAAGCTCACAGCCGGGACCCAAAGCGGCTCGCCCAAGCGCACACTGGTCTAGCGGTCTTTCGAGATAAGGTTTAAGTGCATTGACCAATCATGACAGACCAAACATAGCTCAAACCTCCTCGGTTGATGCGAGCACGTTGCGCATGATCGTGGAGGCGGTCCTGTTCGCGGCGACCGACCCGGTGTCGCACGAGCAGCTTCTTGGTCTGTTTGGGCAAAAGGTTTCCAAGGAACAAGTGGCAAGTGCGCTTTCATCGCTCTGGGAGCAATATGAGAAGGCTGACGGCGCACTTCAGATCGTCGAGATAGGCGGGGGGTTCAAAATGACAACTCGCGCGCAGCTCTCCCCGTGGATAGAGAAGTTCTTCACAAAAAGACGCAAACTATCGCTATCGAAAGCAAGTTTGGAGGTTGCCTCCATAGTGGTTTATCAGCAGCCAGTTACGATTTCACAGATTGACTACGTGCGAGGCGTCGATTCGGCCGGCGTGGTTCGGGGTCTTCTCAAGCTCGGTCTCATCACGGTCACGGGCCGGAAGAAAGGCCCAGGTAGGGCGCTCTTGCTTGGCACGACGGACAAGTTCCTTGACCATTTCGGGCTTTCGAGCTTGGATGCCCTGCCCAGGCCGGAGGAGTTGGGCAATCCTGGCGGCGTCAATCAAATGCTTTATGAATAGAATGGGACTAGGGAATGTGTAGATTGAGCAAAGATGACTTGAATGAGTATCGGCGGCTGGTCGATTTGTTCAT
>CAZKNE010000094.1:2733-7522 GCA_964554005.1 uncultured bacterium
GTGATCTGATGGTCGATCAATACATGAGGGGCGAGGTCTCTCGCGTCTCGCAGGAGGCGCCGGTGCCGATTGTCCTGATCAACAAGCGCAGTTTCCGGCTGGGAGGTGCCTGCAATGTTGCCAATAACATCGCGACGCTTGGCGCAGGTGCGTTTCCAGTTGGAGTGGTGGGTGAGGATTACAAGGCGATGTTGCTGCGAGACATGCTCGCCGAGCACGATATCTCCGCCGACGGCCTAATACAGGACGCCGACAGGACGACAACCACTAAGACCCGTGTGGTGGCCCAAGGCCAGCAGATCGTTCGCTATGATGAGGAGAGCGCCGAGGCGCTTCAGGCCGGGCCAAAGACTAAGGTCCTTGAGTTCGTCAAGAAAACGATCGACCAGATTGACGCCGTGATTATTGAGGATTACGGCAAAGGTGTAATCTGTCCAGACCTCACCAGAGGGGTGCTGGCTGTTGCGCGGGAAAAAGGGAAGATAATCTCGGTTGATCCAAAAGACGAGCACTTCCTGCTCTACAAGAACGTCAGCGTGATGACGCCTAACGTGCACGAGGTCGCAACGTTCTGGGGCAAGAAAATAAACAACTTTGACGAGCTCGCGGATGCCGCCCGCAAGCTCCTCGAAGAGACGCACTCGGAGGCGATCTTAGTTACCCGCGGCGAGCAAGGGATGTTCCTTGTGTCCAATGCAGGTGAACCCGTTACCATTGATACAGTTGCGAAGGAGGTTTACGACGTAACCGGGGCAGGTGACACGGTGATAGCTGTCCTTACGCTTGCACTTTGTGCGGGCGCCTCGATAGAACGGGCGGCTCGACTTGCCAATTATGCGGCGGGGGTTGTCGTAAGCGAGATTGGCGCCGCAACCGTTACTACCGAGGCGTTGGTTGCCTCGTTGGCTAGTGATTCGGAACTTGGTCTGGGGGATTAGTGATGGCAAGAAGCGTAGTAGTAATCCCTGCAAGATACTCATCGACCAGGTTTCCGGGCAAGATTCTGACAGAGATTCTCGGCAAGCCGATGATAATGTGGGTTTACGAGCGTGCGGGACTGGTCTCGTTGGCGGATGATGTGATCGTAGCCACTGACGACCTGAGAATATTTAACGCCGTGAAGGACTTCGGGGGAAAGGCCCTAATGACTTCGGATTCGCATCAAAGCGGCTCGGACAGGATAGCCGAGGCGGCGCTGAGCCTCGACTGCGACATCGTGGTGAACGTGCAGGGCGATGAGCCGCTTCTCGATCCCGAGGCGGTCGATCTCTGCATCCAAGAGCTATTACAGGACCCAGGCCAAGAGACAGTAACGCTACGAACGCCGATTCGTGATGTTGACGAGCTCTTCGACCCCAATACCGTAAAGCTCGTGTGCTCCGCCGATGACTACGTGTTGTACTTCTCTCGCTCGCCAGTTCCGTGCGTGGCCGAGCTGGCCAATGCGTTCAAGAAGGGGTCTCTGTCGAAAAAGCGTTTCAGAAGTTGCAATATAACGTTTTACAAACACGTTGGTGTCTATGCCTACCGGAAAGATTTCGTGATACGGTTCTCACAGATGGCGCAGACGCCTTTAGAACGAGCCGAGAAGCTGGAACAGCTTCGCATTCTTGAGAACGGCTACCCCATCAAGGCGCTTCTGACCGAGGCGCTGATGAAGAACGTGGATGTTCCCGACGATGTGCCAGAGGTCGAAAGGCTGCTGAGGCAGCTACATTTCCCACAATCACCCTAGGAGCTAGTGTGGTCAAGAGAAAAATCACGAAATACATCTTCGTTACCGGTGGTGTCGTATCGTCGCTGGGGAAAGGACTTGCGGCCGCCTCAATAGGGCGCATTTTAGAGAGCCGTGGCTTCAGGGTAACCATCATTAAGCTCGACCCCTATATCAACGTAGATCCCGGAACGATGAACCCGTTCCAGCACGGGGAGGTCTATGTAACTGAGGACGGGGCTGAGACGGACCTCGACTTAGGGCACTACATGCGCTTCACGAATGCCAGGTTCACGAAGAAAAATAACGTTACTGCCGGCCAGGTTTACTACTCCGTCATAAACAAGGAGCGACGAGGAGAATACCTCGGCGGAACAGTCCAGGTCATCCCCCACATTACCGATGAGATCAAGCGGAGGATTCGTGCGCTTGCACGAGGTAACGACATCGTGATTGTGGAGATCGGTGGGACGGTCGGCGACATCGAGGGCTTGCCGTTTCTTGAGGCGGTTCGGCAGTTCAGGTTCGATATGAAGGCAGAGCACGTGCTTTATGTTCACCTCACGCTGGTCCCGTATATCAAGGCCGCTGGCGAGCTCAAGACCAAGCCGACGCAGCACAGCGTTAAAACGCTCAGCCAGATCGGCATCCAGCCGGACATACTGCTCTGCCGGACCGAGACATTGCTTCCCAAGGAGCTCAAGAAAAAAATCGCACTGTTCTGCAACGTTGATCAGGAGGCTGTAATCGCAGCGAGGGACGTCGAGTGCATTTACGAGGTCCCGCTGATTTTTGAGCACGATGGTCTTGGCAACGCAATCGTGACTCGATTGAACCTTCCTAAAAGAAGGCCCAACCTCTCAGAATGGGAGGAGATGGTTCGGGTGATGACGTCCGCCCCGGAGGGCCCGACGGTCGCTATAGTCGGCAAGTATGTCCTGCTGAAAGATTCCTACAAGAGCCTGCTCGAGGCGTTTGCGCACGGCGGCTACGCCAACGGCGTCCGCGTCAGGCTGAAGATGGTTGACGCGGAGGATGTCGAGCGCGATGGGCCGGAGAAATGGCTTGCCGACGCTGACGGCCTCATGGTTCCGGGCGGCTTTGGCAAGCGAGGCATCGAGGGCATGATCAGCGCCATTCGATACGCCCGAACCACCCAGCGACCCTTCTTCGGCATCTGTCTTGGGATGCAGTGTGCGGTGATAGAGTTCGCAAGGAACGTCTGCAACCTGCACGGCGCAAACAGCACCGAGTTCGAGAGCGACACGCAGTATCCGGTCATCTACTTCATGCCCGAACAGCGCAGAGTTAGGAAGAAAGGCGCCTCGATGAGGCTAGGGGCAATGGAGTGCACTCTGCTCAAGGGAACGCTCGCACACTCGATCTATGGCGAGGACGTCATCTTGGAGCGACATAGACACCGATGCGAGATCAATAGCGAGTTCTTCCCCCTTCTCGCCAACTATCGAATGGTTACCTCAGGCTTCTACGAGAAGAAAAACCTCGTCGAGATAGTCGAGCTGCCCGGCCATCCGTGGTTCTTGGCCGTGCAGTTTCATCCTGAGTGGCGCTCAAAGCCCGACAGGCCGCACCCGCTCTTCACATCGTTCGTGGCCGCGATGCTCAAGTTCCGCCAGCGCTAGTCAGCCAGTCGGAGAGCCTTTAGGGGTGAAGTTCCCACTGCTCCTGCGTAATGGTGTCGAACAGCTGGCCACTTTCCGAAGCGATGAGCGCACCGGCGAAGCGATATGTTCCAGTCTGAGCCGTCTTGGGCAGAGTCATCTCAAAAATCGGGGAAAACTGGCAGAGGACATGGCAGTACAGCAGATAATTTGTAAGCAGCGGCACGGGCATCGTGCTGAAGTTCGGCAGGAAAAGGACCGAGCCGTTCGGCGTCAGAAGCGCCGCATAGGCATCGACCGTAACATCCATGCCACGATTTCCGAGACCACCGTAGAGCACGAGATGATCGCCCTTATGATACGTTGCCCTGTCCGTCCTGAGAGAGACAAATGGCATCCCGTCGGTCGGCTCATCGAGTAGGTGCGTAAGGCCCCTGTTGGTGGCGACCCACTTGCCGCCGTTTCTGTCGATTGCGATGTCGAACACAGGCTCGCCGCAAAGCCCATCTATCCCAAAGTAGGACACGAATCTCTCGCCGTCGAAACTGCTGATGCCAGAGGGTGTTCCAAGCCAGAAGACGCGGCCCGGCGCCGGTGTAATCGTGCTCACGAAGTTGAAGGCAACGCCATCAGTTATGTAATAGTGCTGAAGCTCCGAACCATCAAAGAAGGTCAATCCCAAGGCAGAACCAAAAAGCCAAAGCCCCTCGGGTGCAATCTCTATCCCGAGGATGAGATTGTCCAGAAGGCCGTCCTTTCCCCCGTAGATGGCAAACTTTCCGTCTAAGAGCCTCGTTGCTCCGTTGGGCGTCCCGAACCACACCCCACCTGCGCCGTCGAATGCTACGTCGAACACGCAGTCATCGCTCATGCCGTCGTTGGTCGTGAAACTCACCCAACTGTGTCCCTCAAGCCTGCTTGCCCCGAACCTTGTGCCAGCCCACACCTCGTCAGCAGGACTTTCGGCAAGACAAAAAACCAAATTGTCCGCAAGCCCGTCCTCAGCCGTGAACCAATCGAAAGAACCGCTCAGCATGCGCCCCACGCCGCCCGCAGTCCCTACCCACAGAGCGCTATCGCTACCCAGCATCACATCGTTGACCAGCGTGTTCCGCATCCCGTCATCCATGCCAAACCAGCGCCTCGACCCATCGCTCCCAAAACAACAAAGACCATTCTCAGTTCCGAGCCACTTGTTGTCGTCGGCGTCCACGGCTATCGACCTCACAACTTGCTCACGCAGCGCCCCCTTAATCGTTACAGAAGTGAAGGTTTCCCCGTCATAGACACACAGCCCGCCGTCGGCCGTCCCGATCCAGGTCATGCCGTCGTCGTCAACGACAACCGAGGAGACGTCGTTGCCAGGAAGGCCATCATCCATCGTGAACGTGCGCCATCTGTCATCCTGCCTCACCGAGACGCCGTGGCGCGTCCCAAACCATTGGCGGCCGAG
>CAZKNE010000095.1:0-1715 GCA_964554005.1 uncultured bacterium
ACAGGAGCACGAAAAACGTCAGAAGCAACGTCATCATGTCCGAGAACGTCAGCATCCAACTCTGGTCAGCGCCTCCGCCCTCAGCTGCCCGTTTCTTCCTCGCCATCTCTCTTCTCTGAGTCTTTCAGCAAGTCCTGCACATCCCCTATATCTATCAGCATTGTTACCCTGCGATTGAACTTCTGCCTGTCGCCACCCTGGCTAGTGAGCGGATTGAATCGCCCATAGCCGTAGCTGGACAATTTGCCCGGGTCGATGCCGAAGTCCATCAAGAACCTCGTAACCGATAAGGCCCTTTCAATAGAGAGCTCCCAGCCCGAAGTTAACTGCGATGCCTCGATATCCGCCTCATCGCAGTGGCCCTCAACAATGGCCCGGCTCTGAGATTCCTCGAGAAGGTCTGCTACCTTCGTCAAGAACTCCCTGCTGTTCTTGTTCAACTTCGCGGACCCAAGATCGAATAACACTCGTTCGGCCGTGTCAATTCGTATGCCCTTAGCACTATACTGCACACGAACCCCCTTGCGCGACTGGCAGAATCTTGTGAACGCGCGAACCTTTTGCACCATCGAGCTCGTCCTTGGGGCCTTCGAGACATCCTTTGGGCTGCGGATTGAGGAAGACCCGCTGCTCGTCGGAAACAGCCCTAGCGAGCCGGAAACCCCAAATGTCCCTTGCAGCGATCCGATCGCCTTCTTGGACCTCTTCGTGTCAAATGACGAATACGCCACGAGCATAATGAAAAAGGCGCACATCAGGATCATCAACGAGGTGAATAGCGGCACCCAACCGGGAAGCTCTTTTGATTCCTCTTCAGCCATCTCGGCTCCTATGCCTTTAGGGCATGACCCCTCTCAGTTCGATTGCGCCCAGCATCATGTCCGGCAGATGCAGAGCCTTATCTTTCCCCGTATGTCAGCCTACTCGAAGGAGGTCTCACGCTCTTTCGGCGGCAGGAACGTATTCAGCTTCTGCTCCACCAGCCGCGGGTTGTCGCCGCTTTGGATCGACATGATGCCGGAGACGATCATCTCCTTCCGCAGCCTTTCCTCTTTAGACCTCTTCTTGAGCTTGCTGCTCAGAGGCACAAATATCAGGTTCGCAAATAAGGCCCCGTAAAACGTCGTTATCAACGCAACCGCCATTGCCGGGCCGATGCTGCTCGGGTCATCCATTGATTGCAACATGAGAATAAGCCCGATCAGAGTGCCAACCATCCCGAACGCAGGCGCATAGCCGCCCATCGCCTCAAGTATCGAGGCACCGAGCTTGTGGCGGTCGGACAAGTAGTCCATCTCCGTTTCGAGTATCTCCTTTACGAGTTCCGATTGAGTTCCGTCAACCGCCAGACCTATCCCCTTCTTCAAGTATTCGTCGTTTATCTCTTTTGATGCGCCCTCCAGCGAGAGCATTCCATCCCTTCTCGCCTTCTGTGAGAACGAGACCAGCTCCTTAACAAGGTCGTTAGGGGGCTTAACCCGAACGAAAAGGGCCTGCTGGATAACCCCCGTCAGACTCATCATATCCTTCAGTGGAAAACTGATTAACGCCGCACCAACCGTGCCACCGGCAACGATCATAAAAGATGGTATATCAATGAACGCGCTGAGTGAGCCGCCGATCCCGAACAGGATGAGGCCTGCCCCAACCAATAACCCCAAAATAGTCGCTATATCCATAGCCCCTGTCTGTTCCTGCCTTTCAGACTCACTTGA